>JAYUZN010000172.1:0-30562 GCA_043751755.1 Bacteroidota bacterium
TATTCGTTATCGCTGTGTTTATACAAGCTGTTTGCGCATTCGTACCAGCCGCAGAAGATAGCGAAAGGGTGTTATTCGGATTAACCGTAATCGTACCACCTGCCGTAATCATTCCACAACCCCCCGTCAAAGTTACTGTATAAGAGAATGAACCTGAAACAGTAGGCGTGCCGCTTATCGTTACCACATTTGCAGCCCAAGTTCCTGTTACCCCTGAAGGCAAACCAGAAAAAGTCGCACCTGTAGCACCTGTCGTAGCATACGTAATATTCGTAATCGCTGTATTTATACAAGCCGTTTGTGCATTCGTGCCAGCCGCAGAAGTGAGGGAAATGGTGTTATTCGGATTAACTGTAATCGTACCACTTGCCGTTATCATTCCACAGCCGCCTGTCAAAGTTACTGTATAAGAGAATGACCCTGAAGCCGAAGGTGTGCCACTTATCGTTGCCACATTTGCAGCCCAAGTCCCAGTTACCCCTGAAGGCAAACCTGCAAAAGTAGCTCCTGTAGCACTTGTTGTAGCATACGTTATGTTCGTTATCGCAGTGTTTATACAAGTTGTTTGTGCATTCGTTCCTGCCGCAGAAGATAGCGAAATGGTGTTATTCGGATTAACCGTAATCGTACCACTTGCCGTTATCATTCCACAGCCACCTGTCAAAGTTACTGTATAAGAGAATGACCCTGAAGCCGAAGGTGTTCCGCTTATCGTTACCACATTCGCAGCCCAAGTCCCCGTTACGCCTGAAGGCAAGCCTGCAAAAGTTGCGCCTGTTGCGCCTGTGGTGGAATATGTAATATTCGTAATCCCTGTGTTAATACACAAAGTTTGTGCATCTGTCCCTGCGGCAGAACTCAAAGCAATCGTATTATTTGGATTAACTGTAATCGTTCCATTTGTTGTGATAGTTCCACAGCCCCCTGTCAAAGTTACTGTATAAGAAGATGAACCTGAAGCCGTAGGTGTTCCGCTTATCGTTACCACATTCGCAGCCCAAGTCCCCGTTACGCCTGAAGGCAAACCTGCAAAAGTTGCGCCTGTCGCCCCAGTCGTACTGTAAGTGATATTTGTTATCGCTGTGTTTATACAAGCCGTTTGCGCATCTGTTCCTGCCGCAGAGCTTAGAGAAACCGTATTGTTAGGATTGACTGTTACCGAAGTTGTATTTCCTACAATACTACAATTGTTATTATCTGTTACCGTTACGGAATAAATGCCACTATTCGGTCCAACACTTGGAATACTTGGGTTTTGTTGAGTCGAAGTAAAACTATTAGGACCCGTCCATCCGTAAGTAATGGCATTAGAGGTAAACTCTACGCCATCATTGGCTGCTGTCCAAAGAGAGTTATTTCTGCCTATTACCACTGTTGCTGCCATACCGTCTATATTTTCAAGCCCCATAGTATGAAGGGTACCGGCATCGGCAGCGATAGAAGTTGTTTGGATTTGGATTTTATTCGTGGTTTCAAACAACTGAATTTGGTAATTTACCAAAGCAGTGGGTGCGCTACCACTGTTGTACCATCCGCCGCCTGTGCTACCATTGTAGTTGATAACAAAAACCCGATTAGGCGTTGTGCCAGAAGTGTAGCAAGAAATTACCCCTCCCAAAGTCCAATACATATCGCCAAAAATCCCTATAATATGATTAGGTGCTGCCACATTTGGCATTTGTGGGCTGCTACTATAGCCTGTTGTCGTACCAAATGCCGTAAAACTCATAATGCCATTGGTTTGCACATTGAAGGTAGAATAGCTTGTGCCAAAATAGCTAAAATTAAACGGAAGGGTTAAGGCATTCCAGTAGCCGTCATCAAGCGTACCTGTGGTTAAAGGAGTAGTAGCCGTTCCTGCACTTGCCAAAGTAATCGTTCCTGCTCCTGAACCAATCGGCGCAAAAGCCACCCCATTTGCAGAATATCCTGCTATAGCAGGCGCGCCCGTAGAACTAAGGCTTAATGCGCTTCCTACACAAAGGCTGGAAGGAGAAGCACTTACCCCTGTTACAGTGGGCAAAGGATTGACATTCACAATTCTTGAGGCGGTAGCTGTACATGAGCCGGGACTTGTAACCGTAACGGTATAAGTCGTAGTACTTGCGGGCGAAACCATAACGCTTTGCGTAGCACCTGCGCCGCTGCTCCAAGCCCAAGCTGTGCCTGTTCCTCCATTTTCCGTAAGGGTTGCTGTTTGCCCTGCACAAATATTCACACTTGAAGGCGTGATACTCGCTACAGATGGATTAACAGTTATCGTTACCATAGTGGAATAATCGGTAGCTAAACCTGATGTACAAGTTACTTGCAACCAATAATAAGTCGTAGTACTCACTACGCCTGTGGTAAGGGTCGCAGGATTTGTCTGTCCGATTACGGCTGTTCCACTTAAAGGATAATTTCCGCTATTGGTAGAAGACATCCATTGAAAGCCACTTCCTATGCCTGAAGAATAGCCCGTTGCGGTGATGGTAGGCGTTCCTGAACCACAGAAGGCAGTAGAGCCAGCAGCTGTGCCGCCGACCGCACCTGCACAAGTAGGCACATTAAACTCATCTGCGCCCATGTCAGGGGTAGTTGCGCTACGAGTAGTAGCATCTATATCTATGGTTACTGTGCCGATAGGCGTACCCAAGTCATTTAAGCTAACATTGCTTCCAGGAATTAAATGCAAGTCTGAATTTGTGGTAAAAGTAGGCAAGATATTGACCGAGTTTGCATTTTGCCCAAAACCTGCAATGATTCCCGCAAGGTTGGTTCTGTCTGTTGCCCCAATATTGCCAAGAATTGCAGAACCTGAATTGAAAGAGTTAACAACATAATAATCGTTGTAATCAATATTGGTAAATGCCGTATTCGCTCCTGCGGAATAAATCGCAAAGTTCTTTTGACCAGCATTTGTCGCAGTTTGTGTATTCGAGAAAATATTGTCTCGTATATCCAAAGCACTTGCGCCAGAACCGATATACAAAGCCGTAGTAATAGCTGCTGTGGAAGCTGTTCCCATGCTCCCATACATACTGATGGTATTGTAATACAAGTTTATACCGCCTGTTGTAGTGGTGAGTACACCGCCGCCCAACACGCCAATTCCCATACCCATAGAAGAAGATCCCGAAAAAGTTGACCAGTTAGTCCCATTTACCCCAGAAATGAAGTTGTTGGCAACGGTCAGGTTACTTGTTGCAGTTCCAGTACCTATCGTAATTCCGCGTCCACCATATCCGCCTGAATTTGTTGCATTAACATTTATTACATTATTTCCTGCAATGGCAGAAGAAGTAAAGCCTGTTTCTATCGAAATCCCTACAGGCTGCGAGGACTGAGAAGTTTGTACACTTACCGTATTTTGTCCAATGGCACTCAACAAGCCATTTCCTACTTGTATGCCTATAGTCGCAATGGTGGTATTGGTGGTAATGGTGTTTCCATTAATAGCTAAATTATCATTTCCACCTGTATTTACAGCCGTTGTACCTACTGCATAAATCCCTCGTGTTACAATGGTAATGGCATTATTTTGCAAGGTAACATTGTCATTATCTGCCCCACTTGTGCCGGGTGTACTTCCGCCTACGGCTATCCCATAACTTGCCGAAGTTGAAACACCTGTATTAAGGATACCGTTTTTAACCGTATTAAAGGTTGCACCCAAACCTGTACCCAAGCTGATAAGTGAGATAGCTGTTGGTGCAGTCGTACTTGTATTGGTGATGGTTAAATTTTGCGAAATAGAGCCATTATTTGACCCGTCAATTGTCACATAATCTGCTCCATTTAACTGAATCAAAGCATTGCTTGCGATGGCACCACTGATGGTCGTAGTCGCAGTAGGCTTGATAGTCAAGGTATTGGTCGCATTGGTATAAGTATTGGCATTTATGACAATAGGAAAAGTTTCCCCAGCACTATACGAAGCATCTGTTAGATTGAATACGACCGCCGAAGTCAAACAAGAGCTATTGTAAGCTGCAACTGCTGCCGTCAAAGTAGGATAGTTTCCGCCCGAACCTACCGTATAAGTCCCGCCAATGCTGCTTTGAATGGTAAAAGTACTTGGCGTAGTAGGAGGCGTAGCAGCCGCAGGAGGAGAAGCAGTAAAGCCGCTTGCCCCTGTACTAGGAAATGCCCCTACATTGGGCGTTCCTACATTGTCTTGTGCGACAATATAATAGGAAACTATATCTGTTGTAACAACGCCACTTCCGAAGGTGAAGGAATAGTTACTTCCACTTACAAAAGTACCTGTGGCTGCCGAATATGCCCCTGCGTTTATTTTCCAATACAAAACAGGTCTTCCCGTTCCTGTGGTAGGCACGCCGCTTGCATCTGTAATGCTTGCGATTAAGGTAACACCTGTGGTCGTACAGGTTCCGCCAAGGGGCGTATAGGTGATGGTAGGTGCGATGAAGTCCGCAGGGATACCATTCAATTCCCAAGCTCCCATGTCTGGAGCTGTACCTGTGCTGGTAGAGCCTGTACTTCCAAAACGAATCGTTCCGATATAGTCATCATTATAAGGAGCAGGAAAAGGTGCAGTACCTATCCCAGCGGCTCCACTTTCGATTTGAGTAGGTACGGAAACGCTGTATTTCAAGAAATTGGCACTTGCGCCACTCGTAGATTGCCAAGTAGGATTTTCGCTTACAGAACTTGCATCTCTTGGAGCAATAGTACCTGCTGTGAAAACGCCCCCTTTATAGGCTGCCATTGTTTGTGCAGTACTTGTTCCATCTGAATAAATGAGATTGCTTGCACCAGGCGTACCTGCATAGAAAAGGTTGTTATTAGAAGTGCTTGCGTAGTTCGCCAAGGCATTTGCTGCGCCAGAGCTTCTTCTAAAAGCTACGACTAAGCCCGTTCCATTTGGGGTACAGCCATTCACAATTATATTGTTTCTCAAATTCAAGACCGAAGTGGTCGCAGTAGCACTTGTTGTATGAGAAATACCTGAAGCCCCGAAATTCGTTCCACCTCCTCCACTCAAATAAATGGTATTGTAATATAGATTGTGAGTGGCTAATGAGGTGGAAGCAGTAATGCTAATTCCTCTAACAGATTCCAGATTAGTAGCAGCAGAAGCCGTCAGCCCCCCTATCAAGTTATTATATATGTTGTTAGGATTCGTAGCCCCTCCACCAGATATACGAATACCATTTACTACGATTGCTGCTCCTGTAGCTAAGGTTGAGATGCCATATATTTTATTTTTAAATACATTTGCCCCAGTGCCACCAGATATTAATATACCATCTATAATAGGGCTACCTGTGCTTGTTGCAGCCCCAACCGAAATATTGGTGATAGTATTGTTGGTTACATTGGCAATAGTGGGTGACGAAATTACGATACCACTTACCGTAGGACTTGTTGTAATAATCCCCGTAAAATTCAGGGCAGAAAAAGTATTGTTTGCCACCAGATGCGCCCCTGTACCCGACATAGTTGAGCCTTGCATAGCCGTAGGGGAGGTACTTGACGAGGATAAAGTGTAGCTGTTGCCTGTGAGGGTAAGGGCTGTTGAAGAACTTACAATCCCCGTAACAGTCGCAGAAGCACAGTTCAAGGTTATGTTATTATTCCGAATAAAGCCCGTATTTGTGAAGGAGCAGGTAATCCCAATCGAAGTTCCTGTATGTGTACCCGAAACATTGATTATATTTCCTTCTATTCTTTTATTATTAACAGATGGGCCACCAGGTCCTCCCAAAGAACTTATGACTGTAACAGCCGTTGTTCCTGCAAGATTGGTAAAGGTAATGTTGTTGCCCGAAACTGTATCTGCCACTTCTGAAGGAATCCCTGTTGTAGTGGTAAAACTCACAAGCGTTCCTGATGCCGCAACCCTATCTATATTGGCAGTATTACTTTTAATGTTTACCAGTACCGTAACCGTAGCGTTTTGGTTCACACAAGTAAGCGAACCTGTGGAACGCACCGTAGAAGCTGTTGTATTAAAGATATTATTTACCACATTTACCGTAGCATGTGCCGCATTTGCATCTATATACGTAACTGCACTTGTGTAAGAAGTCGTACCTGCGCCACCACCTGCGGCTTCTTTAATCGTAATGGTATTGTTATTTCCAACCCCCGTACTTCCTACATTCATCGTAGTAGTCGCCAGCGTTGCCTGAATCCCAATCAATGCACCACTCATCGTTGCCGTAAAAGTAGCCGTTACATTTGTAGTACGATTGAGTAGCACCGTATTTCCAAGCACATTTATCGTAGGCGTTCCTGTGGTCGTACCTGGTACCGTTATCCCCGTCAAAGAGCTACTATTCGTAACCGTTGCCGTTGCCGTAAAATTCTGATTAATCGTAACATTATTGGTATTTACCGCAGAACTTGCCGCAGCATAGTTTGCTTTTAAACCAATAATTGCTGCAGAAACAGCAGCTATCGCATTTTGATTGATAGTTATCGCATTGTTATTTCCTGCAATCGTGCCAGTAGATGCCAAACCATGCCCAAAATCTATCCCTGTGATAGCTATCGTACCTGTATTCGTCAAAGTAACGATGTTATTGCTCATCGTAGAAGTATAAGTTACCCCTGCAGGAGCCGTTCCACTGCTGATAGCTATCCCAAAAATGCCTCCTGTTTGCGTATATGCCAAACTACTCGCCGTAACCGTATTGAAGCTTATGTTATTCCCTGCTCCATTGCGATACATAATTCCTGCGCTTAGCGTACTGAGAGAGCGATTCCAAGGACCAGAAGTAGTCGTAGCACAGCCAAAGGTAATGTTATTTGCCGTTGCCCCTGAACTTCCCCCAACATCATTTCCTGCTTCAAACAAAGTAGCCGTAATAGGCGGACATATCAAATATATCCCAAAAGCTGCATTTGAAATCGTATTGCTATAATATTTATTGTTGCTATTTGTACCTGTCGTAGCTGTTGCTTCCAAAACTCCATTTACAGCAGAAGAAGAGGAAGTAGAAAAAATCCCTACACTATTCGGATAGGCACTATTTAGCGTAATCGTATTATTTTGTATCGTATTGTTTTGCGCACCATCTGTAGCTGTAGTCAAAAATAAAGCTATCCCAAACTCCGTCATAGTATTCGTTGCGCCCGTAGCTGTAACCGTATTCCCTGCATTTTCCTGCAACGTAAAGCCCGAAATCGTTATATAATCTCCGCCTACAATTTTCCAAACCGCATCAGCATTTCCGCCCGCAGTTTGTGGAGTAAAAGCCGTAATCGTAGGATTTGCCCCTGCTCCAGATTTTTGGAACACAATCGTATTAGAAGCCGTACCCGTAGCCGTAAGCGAAATCCCCCCAAGAGGAGCCGTTTCCGTATAGCCTGCAGCCACATTGAACACTACCGCCCCAGAAACACCATTCATATTTAAGTAGCTCACTGCTGATTGAATCGTAGCAAAACAGCCCGGAATCGTATAAGTTCCCGCAGGCAAAGCCCCCGTAGTAGGACCACAATAGGTAAAAGTTGCCTTATAGTTTGCGCCACTGTTGTTCGAAAAATTTGTACCTGTGCCGCAACTATTGTAGTCTGCCGAAGAATAGACTTCTAACGTGTAGTTGCCCGGTGTTGTCAGCGAAGAAATGATATTTGCCGCTCCGCCCGTACCTTGCCATGTCTGATTGCCGCCGCAGCCTCCAGCATCATTGGAGACAAAGCCCATACTAAGTTGCGTAAACGCGCCTGACGGAGAACTTGTGGGATAAACCCGATACCAAAGGTTCCCGTTTGTAATGTTACAACCGAGACATTTGAAGGTTTTATTTTGTCCTCCTTTTACCACAAGCGACTGCGTAGCATTGAAGGAACCCAGCACAGCCCCCTGAAAATCAGGGTTTGCAGTAGTAGCCTGCATGTCATAAAAGGCATTTCCGCCCCCATTTAGGCTCAAAATAGCATACGATTCGTAAATCCCGCTGGTTTGTGCCAATAATTGAGCCATCATCAGTTGTAAAAACAACAATGATAATACAATTTTTCTCATAAAAAATGAAATAAAAAAATGAAATAAAAAATGTAAGTAACTTTGGGCAAAATAAACTATGCCCGCCCATTTATAGTAAAGAATCCTAAATTGCGTTTGACCCGTAAATAAATGATGGTAGCCCCCAAAAATCGAACTACAAAAATAACGGTTTTTTTTCCAAAAGTCTTTACCCAAATCAGCGAACCACATGTTTATATACTATTATCCATTTTTTGAAATAAATGTAAAAGCCCTTTGTTAGATAGCAAAAAATTCGTATTTAGTCCGATAATTGTTGGTTATTAAAGTATATAAATAATTGGCATTGAAGTATTTATGGTATGTATATTTGCATAAAATGAGCTTATATATAGAGCTAAACAGAGAGGTAGATTGTAGGGCTAAAGAACGCATAAAAGAGGGGCTTAATTTAACCTTAAAAAAAGCTAAGTGTCAGAGTGGCTCACTTTTAAAAAGTGAGCCACTCTGATGCAACCCAACTTTTTTCCCTATTTTTCGTTTAAAACATTTATGCTCAAACGCTATCTCCACATATCACTCGCCTTCATATACCTTGTGCTTTGCACAGGCGTAAATGTCTATGCGCATTTCTGTGGAAATAAACTCTCCTCCGTTTCTGCCTTCATTGACCATGCAAGTTGTTGCTGCGAAACAGAGGCAACTGCCCTCAACAAATGCTGTAATGAGACGTTTAGCTCACTCAAAATCACCCAAGAACATCAGGCTACACAAGGCGTACAACTCATTTCTCCTCTTTTTCTGGCAGAAATAAGCCCTGTTTTTGTCCCTATTAGCCTTGAAAAAACAGCCCTCCCCTCCCCTATTTTCAGTCCAAGTCATGCACCACCTGATGAGGGCGTGCCTATTTTTATTTGGAATTGTGTGTTTACGATATGATATCACAGATGTGCGCAAATAAAAAAACGCAGATTTTCGCAAATATTCGTGCGGAAAATCTGCGCAAATCTGCGTCTCCATCTGCGAAAATCTGCGTGAAATAAACCACACAAAACCATGCAAAAGTACATTTTTTTTATATCATTTTTTTTCTTCGCTTGTACCACAAATAACAGCGAAAAAACAACCACAACACAGGAAACGAAAGTCGCATCTCTTTCTCCTGAAACCACCACAAAGCTCGAAGGACTCATAACGTCCTATCTTTCCCTCAAAGATGCCTTAGTCAAAACTGATGCAAAAGCTGCCAAAACGCAAGCTATTTCCCTCGCAGAAATGACAAAAGGCTTGCTCCAAGAACAAAGCCTCACTTCTCAAATCGCTGAAATTCAGGCAAATGCCAGCCTTCTCGCAGCAACAGAAGACGTAGAAAAACAAAGACTTGCTTTTTCTGCTATTTCTCATGCTACCTACGATTTGGCAAAAATGACAGGCATCAAAAAAGGCAAATTGTTCAAGCAATTTTGCCCAATGGCTTTCCATGACAAAGGCGATTTTTGGCTAAGTGCCGAAAAGCAAGTGATGAACCCTTACTTCGGAAATCAAATGTTACATTGCGGAAAAGTACAAGAAGAACTTTAATTATTTCACGCAGATTCTCGCAGATGTGGCAGATAACGCAGATACATTTATTCATAGAATTTACGAATTAACAGTCCTAATTCGTGTAAATTCGGGTAATTCGTGGCTATAAAACAAGCTTTGTGTTATCTGCGAAATCTGTTTTTCATCTGCGAAAATCTGCGTGCCAAACAACACAATCATGAAACATTTATTGTACATATATTTTCTATTTATCTTAAACACCGCCTTTTCCCAAACCCTCACAGGCAATGTCTTAGGCATCAACGGAAACGGCAAATACGACCCGCTCCCTAATGCAGCTTTGTACTGGCAGGGAACGGAAACAGGCACTCTCAGCGATTCTACAGGGCATTTTGAACTGCCTTTTGCTCCAAATGCCGATAAGCTGATTGTCAATTACTCGGGCTATTTTGATGATACTTTAACAGTTCGTACAGATTTGCGTTTCCTCAATGTTGTAAAACGAAATCCCATAACTTCTGATTCTGTTTTTATCAAAAGTCGGCAAAAAAGCAGCACTTTTTCCACTCTTGCGCCGCAGCAAACAGAGACGCTTGGGGCTGCCAATTTCTACAAAGCTGCTTGTTGCAATTTGGGCGAGAGTTTTCAGACTACAGGTGCGGTTGATGTAAGCTTCAATGATGCCGTTTCGGGCGCAAAACAGATTCGTTTGTTGGGGCTTTCTGGCATTTATTCGCAAATTATAACCGAAAATGCCCCTCTTTTGCGCGGGCTTGCAACGGGTTATGGGCTAAGTTATATACCTGGTCCTTGGATGGAAAAAATAGACATTGCCAAAGGCGCGTCTTCGGTACTTAATGGTTATGAAGGACTTACGGGGCAAATCAATGTAGAATACAAAAAGCCGCAAACAAGCCCTAAGCTGCATGTCAATTTTTATGCAAACCAAATGAGCCGCCTCGAAACCTCTGTAAACTATGCTACGCCTGTGAACAAGGACAAAACTTTGAGTACGATGTTTATGCTACATGGGAATTTTACGGGTATGCGACAGGACAGAAATGGCGACAATTTTATGGACGAAAACCTCCAAAAACAGTATGCTTTTCACAATAGATGGACGTATTTTGGCAAAAAAGGCACAGAATTTCAGGTAAGTGTGAAGCAATTAGGCGAGGATAGGCTGGCGGGGACTTTTCGCCCAAAAGCCGTGTCTATTCCTACGGCAAAGCCGTATTATGTCAAAATCCAAACAAATCGCACCGAAATCTTAGCAAAAGTGGCTTATGGAAACCCAAAAACGCCTTTTCGCAGCATAGGTTCGGTTTGGACAGGCGTTTTTCACCAACAAAATTCCTCTTTTGGCAGCAACATTTATAATGGAAAAGAACAGGCTTTTACAGGAAAAATCATTTATCAAGACAAAATACAAACCACAGACCACACGATTCGCGCAGGTGTCAGCTACACTTTTGACAATTTTGTGGAAAAATACAAAGATTCTACCTATCTTTTGCGGGAAAGTGTGCCAGGTGTTTTTGGAGAATATACCTATAATTATGTGGAAAAAGTGAGCCTTGTCGCAGGTTTGCGGGCAGATTATCACAATTTGTATGGGGCTATTTTTACGCCACGCCTTCATTTTCGGTATTTGCCTACAGAAAAAACAACGATTCGCCTTTCGGCAGGAAATGGAACAAGAGTTGCGCATATCTTTGCAGATTATGCAGGTTTTCAGGCAAGTGGTAGAGAATTTAGCATAAAGTCGCCCCTTCTGCCCGAAAAAGCATGGAATTATGGGGCAAGTGTGCAGCATTTATTCCGTATTTGGGGGAAAGAGGGTAGAATCGTAGCAGATTTTTATAGAACAGACTTCACGCATCAAGTTTTGTATGATAGAGAAGCTGCAAATAAGGTAGTCTTCTACAACTTAACAGGCAAATCTTTCTCTAATGCCTTTCAAATAGAGTCCGAAATCGAGCCTATCTCTGGTTTAACAGCAAAAATAGCCTATAAGTGGACACAAGTACGCGCAACTTACGAAAGTGGTTTGAAAGATGTGCCTTTTGTGCCGAGAAATCGAGCCTTGTTAAATTTGGCTTACGCCACAGAAAACGACAAATGGCTCTTTGATTTTACCACGCATTTTACAGGCAAAAGTAGGATTCCTTCCTTGGAGGGAAATATTTTTGCTACGGATTGGAAAACAAATTCGCCTGCTTTTGTACAGCTTTTTGCGCAAATCACCCACAAGTTTCGGAATTGGGACGTATATTTAGGCGGCGAAAACCTGACGAATTATAGGCAAGTAAATCCCATTATTTCTGCCGATAACACGATAGGTACAGGCTTTGATGCGACTATGATCTGGGGACCTGTGTTTGGACGGAATGTGTATGCAGGTATGCGCTGGAATCTGAAATAAACCCCACAGATTTTCACAGATAAACACAGATAAAGCCCTGTAAGGAACGAAAATTAAATAACTTAACATTTTTCTCACCACTAAGGCACAAAGAAACACGAAGCAATAGGGTAAAAGAAGGCATCTAAGCCACACTTTTTCTTTCTTAGTTTCCTTCGTGCCTTAGTGGTAAATTGTAAGATTATTCTTTTAGTGTTCCTAATCTGTGAAAATCTGTGGTGCCTCAATCAAGCCTCTTATGATAAAAAATATCAAAATCTTGCTTCTTTTTTCCGCCTTTTTTGCGATAAAAAGCTGCTCTTCTCCCGAAAAAAACGCAACTAAAACAGAACTGCTCCAAGACAGTTTGGGCATTTTGCTTGCTCCTTTTCAAACAGATTTCTACGAAGATTGCGCAAATAAGGTCATTTTTCCTGCAAATACCCTCTATGATAACATTGAGATTTCCACAAAAGAGGCAATTATTTCCCAAGATGCTGGGCATTTTTGGCTTGTTCCAAATGCAAATACTGCCAAAATTCAACTTCATCTTTTGGGCAAAAAAAAGGGAAATATCATTTTTCAAACCGAAAAAGAGGTGAATATACGAAAGCCCCCAAAAGCGAAAATAAGGGCGAATGTGAATGGCTTATGGACGCATATAGATAGCCTCAAAATAGGGAAAGATGCGGTAGGGGCTAAATTTACAATCAAAATACAACCTGATTCAGCCTTTGCCTTGCTTTGTCCCAGAGATTGTCAGTATGAGTTTACAGAAGTGAGCGTATTTATCCAAAACCTCCTGAAAGAAAGGCATAAAATAGGAGGCGCAGACCTAAGCGGAAAAAGGGCGAATGAGGGCTTAGATTTTCCTTTTCACAGCTCTTTTTTTAGAGAAGTGAATGAGTCAAATCACTTCATTATCAAAGATATACGCCGAAAAAAATATAATGAGAGTTATGAGATATGTCAAGATTTTTCGGCAGCAGAAAAGGAAATTGTGGTTTGGAAAAAGAAAACAGGCATGGAAGCGGAGTAGGCATTTATGAAGCGCAAAGGGTTCAATGTATAGTGGCAGGGTGGCGCGCCTTTGAAAGCTGCGCCACCCTATTAACCGAAAAATGGCGCAAACCTCTTTTATGGAAAAACTCCCCCCTTTTACTCTTTTGTACATCACAAACATTTTAACAAAACTACAAAGTTATGTACAAATTCATTTTCAGTGCTTTGGCACTTTGCGTAGCGCAAACACTTTGCGCAGAAGAAATAAAAGTAAGTTCCGAAGTAAAAGAAGCAACCTTGTACTTGACGGGAGCAAAGGTAAGCAGTGCCGCAAATGTGCCTTTGTCGGCGGGGACTTCCGAAATCGTGTTCAAAGATTTGCCTACAAGCATTCAAACGCAGAGTTTGCAGGTAAAAATCAAAGGAAATGCAGATTTGTTGTCGGTGAAATTTCGCGCGCATATACCTGAGCCTTTGCCCGAATTTAAAGCAAATCCGCAAATTGAGGCGTTTCAAGATTCGATTGTGGCAAGAAATCGTGCGGCAAATCGCTTGAATGAGCAGAAAAACCTGCTCATTCAAGAAGAAACGCTTGTGATTCAAAACAGTAGCCGCGTTCATTCTACGACCAAAATAAATGGCACAGATATCAGCCTTTTTTCTATGGACGATTTGAAAAATCTGACCGAATATTATCACAATCGTTTGTTATTTTTGCAAAAAGCGAAATTTGAAATTGAGGATTTACATCTTTTGCATGAAAAAAAGGTAGCTTATTTTCAGAAAAAAATAGCAGAAATGCAGACTGCCGACAACAAAGAACGCCCAAAACCTGAAAAAATGACTGGAGAAATTGTGCTGCAAGTCAATTCTCAATTTGCGCAAAGCCTCGAAATTATCTGCGTTTACCTCATTGCAGAGGCTTCATGGTATCCTGTGTATGATTTGAGTTCGGAAGGAACGGACAAGCCTGTGAAACTCGTTTACAAAGCTGCGATTCGCCAACTTTCGGGCTATGATTGGAAAAATGCGAAGCTGCACCTTTCTACTGCAAACCCCAATATTAGCAGCACGCGCCCCATTTTGCAGCCTTTGTACTTGACTTATCAAGTATATCAAACCCTCAAAGCAGATGAGGCACGCTCACAGGGTTATAACACGAATATGGCTATGGCAGGAGCAGCTTCTACGCAAGACGATATGGCAAAAGATGCGAATGTAGCCCTTTTTGAGGATAGAAAAGGGCTTGATGGAATCCAAAATGGCTTAGAAATCACCAATAACACTGCGGCAAAGATAGAATTAGACGTGCCTTTTCAGCAAAATATCTATTCTAACAATGATTTTCAGATTGTGAAAGTAGAGGAGCATGAATTGAAGGCTGAATATGAATATCATACTGTTCCCCGTTTGGACGCAGGCGTGTTTTTGTTGGCGAAAATTACAGATTATGGACAGTATAATTTGACTTCGGGCAATGCAAATATCTTTTTTCAAGGTACTTATTTGGGGCAATCCTATATTGATACTCGTTCTGTGTCCGATACTTTGCTGCTTTCTTTGGGCAGAGATGAGAATATTTCGGTGAAACGGCTTCAATTACAAGACCTTACAAAAGCGCAGTTTATTGCAACGAATAAAAAGGAGTATTTTGGCTACGAAATCATTGTCAAAAACAATCGCAGAAATCCGATAAATATCGAGATTTTGGACGAAATTCCTGTGAGCAGAAATTCGGACGTTGAGGTAGGTTTTGACGGAGCAGAAGGGGCGACTTATGTCAAAGAATACGGAAAATTGTCTTGGAAAACGACCATTCCTGCCAATTCAAGCAAGAAAGTGAAGTTTTCTTACTTTGTGAAATATCCGAAGGATAAGGCGTTGAATTATTTTTATTGAATAATAGGCAGTTAGCCCTGTTATCCTAAATTTCCCTGTAAACATGTCATTTCTTGAAAAAATGACATGTTTATAGGAAAATTCACCCTGTTAAAAGTATAATTCGTGTTATTCTACGAAATAATCGTATTTTATTCAAATCAACTATCCTCTCAATTTGCACTTGCCAACTTTTCCTCAATCTCCGCCACTTCTTTGCGAATATCCTCCACACGTGCCTGTTTTTCAGCGAGTTGTGTTTTTGCGGCGGCTATACTTTTGAGGAAACGCTCTTCCCCTGTATCTTCGTATTTTTCTTGCAAAGAGGTAAGATAATTCGTGTCTGCTTCTATCGATTTATCCAAACCTGTGGTAATTTTTTCCAAGCGAATGATTTTCTCTTTCATGCGAAATTCCCATTCCTGCCTTTTTTGCACCCGCAAATCTTCGATTTCTTTGGTTCGTTTTTCGTGCTGAAAACGGCGGTCTGCATAGAACTTATCTGCCCGTTTATTGACGGTTGCAAAAGCCTCATTCAACTGCGCTCTCAAGCCCTCTCTTTGCTCACGCGAAAGCCTTGCCGCACCCAAATCCTTCTGTAATTCAATGAGATAGCCACGTGCCATATTAAAATCCTCGTCAAACTGCGCCAATTTTTTGCCCACTTCCAAACGGTCAGAAATGTCTGTAAAATGCTCTGTAGATTCTGCCAAAAAGGACTCTCTTTCTACAGATTGCCTTTCTCCCAATGTTTTGAACAATGCATCTAAGCTATCAAACAACTCATTTCTTTGGTCTCTTGTGAGTTTTGCTTCTCTCAATTCTAACTGAATCTTCTTCAAGTTTTCCCTTACAGGCTGAAAGGTAGTAGTCTCATTTACAGTCGTTTGCATCTCGGCAAATAAAGTTACGAAATGGGCATGATTTCCTACAGCCTCCTCCTCATAGGCAGATTTTTCTGCATTTTGACGTTGCGAAAGAATGTCCAAAGCCCTGTTTATTTTTGTCCAAAGTTCATCTTTTTGCACACGCAACATTTCGCTATCCCTCAAATCATTTTTGGTCGCCACCAAAGCATCTCTTGTTTCCTTCCACAGCGTAGAAGTTTGCGCCAAGTCCTCCCCTTTATCAA
Organism: Bacteroidota bacterium; assembly: GCA_043751755.1. GTDB lineage: Bacteria > Bacteroidota > Bacteroidia > J057 > J057 > JAAFHL01. Next base: position 15,904 of record JAYUZN010000172.1, read on the forward strand.
TATCTGTTTTGAGCCTTTCATAATTTACCTCACTCAATTTTGATTTGAGGCTATCCAAATGTGCCATTACCTCGCGCAAAATATTTCGGATATTTTGGGCATCAGCAGGCGAAAGGCAATCCGAAGCAAAACGATTATTCTGCTCATTGTCCCTAAATTTATCTACCAAAGTTCGCACGGATTCTTCATATTTTTTGGTAAACTCAAAATCTTCCTTGTTCCAAGCCGTCAAAGCCATTGCTTTTTGCCCAAATGCCTTCACGCCGTCTATCATCTCGTCAAGGTTTTTCTGACTCAGGTTTGCCAAAATATATTTTCGTCCCTTGTGAAGAAGGGACTCTTTTTTGTCCTCCTTTTCGGGTTGTGGAGCGTCTGCAGGATATTCTGCCTGTTTTTCCATGTCCCATTTTACGGTTTTGTTTGGCAAAATCCATGTCAGAGGGTTTCCATTTTTCCATTCGTCAAAAATGCGGTTTTTGAAGGCATGAAAATCCTCTTCTGAGAAATCTTTTTCGCCAAAAAACACGATTTCGTGTGCAGTCGTAGTATATTTGCCCAAAGTTATAGCTGCCAAATACTTTTCGTTGTTTGCGTCAATAGCCCAAAATGCGTCTCTCATGTAATTGAAAATTGAAAATTGAGAATTGAGAATTAGTGTGAGTACTTAATCATCAATTCTTTATTTAATATGAAATAATTGCTGCAAATATATAGCTTATTTGTTTTGATAGCAAATAGCAGGGTGGTTTTTCAAGGCGGTTTGAAAAACCGCCCTACTGCATAGGGACAAAATCCCCTGCTAATCTCGTAAAAACCTCATTTTCCCGTTTTTCTACTAAGATTTCATTTATTTTTTTTTCCGCAGAAACGAAATTCACGCCAATTATATACAAAGCCTTGTTTTCTACCGAAAAACGCGTAGCATAATTTTTCGTTTTGATTTGCCTAATAGCTGCTTCCGCAGTTTCATTCAATTTAAATTCAAAAATATAAACGGCTTTTTCAGCGATACAGACCGTATCTAAACGCCCTTGAGCATTTTCTAATTCAGAAAAAGTAACAAGCCCAGTGCTATACATCAAAACGTGCATAATCGTATGAAAAAAGCCTTCTGTATGCTTTGTTATATCATAACTTGTGGAAGAAATGACGGGTGCGAAGATTTGAAAAGCCGCTTGCAACTCCTCATCTTCTAAATGCCTTTTGAGTTTATGCGCAATCGTATATTCCATATTTGCCCAGTCTTTGTCCATATATTCTGCCAATAAATAAGACGCAAAAGAACTCCTAACTTCCTGATTGGGAAAGCCTAAGACAAAATCGTCATCACTCATTACTTCTTTGATAGTCAAATATCCCGCCTGAAAAAGCAAAGAATGGCTATAAAATTCTCTTAAATTTGCATTTTCCAACAAATTGCCACTTGCAAAAAAATGCTCTAAGTCCTGCATCGTGATTTGTTGTTTTCGCGCACCTCTTACCAGAATTGTAGGCGTTCCAGTGTTAAACCAATAATTTCTAAATTTTAAACTTTGAAAAAAATTAACGATAGAAAAAGGATTATACACCTTATTCTCCTCGATTCCGTCCCAAGAATAGCCGTCATAATGTTGTTTTATCCGTTTCGAAATCGCCTCGATAGATACCCCATGTTTTTGCGCAGCAAGCTCAATATATTCGCCATAATACTTGTGCAATTCCGCTTCTGTATAGCCAAACAAAGTCGAAAAACGTACATCTAAACTCAAATCATTCAGCATATTCAAATCCGATAACACTGCAATTCTGCCTATTTTGGTAACGCCTGTTATATAACTTCTATGAATACTGCGGCTCGCAAATTTCATTGTGGAATAAAACCGCTTCAAAGTGTCAATATTTTCCTGCAATTTCTCCTCATTTTTGCCAACAAAATCCGTAACAGGCATTTCGTATTCGTCTATGAGAATGGCAATCGGCTTGTCCTCCGCCATTTTCTCAATAATTTGTTTAAACAAATCTTTTGCGCTCAACTGCGTGAGGTCTATGTCTAATTTTTTGGCAATAGGGCGCAAATAATTCTGCAATCCTTGCTCCAAAGAAAAGACATTATATTCAATTCCCGTAAAATCTATGCGCAAAGTTGGGCGTTTTTGGGCTTCCCAATCGATTTTATCATATATCCAAGTGCCTACAAATTGCTCTTTGCTGCCTTCATAAATACTTGATATTGTGTCTAATAACAGCGATTTGCCAAATCTACGCGGACGAATGATGAAATTGTGAATCCCAAGCTGCATCAACTCATGGATTTTCTCCGTTTTGTCCACATAAGTCATTCCTTCATTGTGAAAGAATTGAAAGGCTTGAACGCCAATTCCTAATTTTTGTCTTGCCATGAGATAATATATTTTGTGCAAAGATAGTCTTTTTTGCACATAAATCTAACTATAAACTACAATTTCTGCCAAATATTCCGATTTTCTTCTGCCGAATCTATCGGAAAAGGCGAATCTGTATAAAAAGGAATCTGACGTGGATTTATTTTTTCTGCTTGCAAAATGGCTTCTTTCAACTGTTCAAAGTGAAAATAAATGAGGCTTATGCTTTCTTCTTCTAAAAAATAGCTAAACAATTCTTGTGTTAAAGTTGCTTTTTTATGATTAATTGCCACAATTTCATCATCTTTTGCAATGCCAGCTTGCTCTGCGGGGCTGTTAGGATAAACGCCTTCTACAAGGTTTCCTGCCAGTTTTAAGCCCCATTTTGCCTCTGCGACAAGGGAAATCTGCCCCATTTTTACAGCCCAACCCAAGTATTTTCCTGCGGCTCGCAAGGCATCTTCCAAAGACACTGTTCCATGAATGTATTTTTCAAAAAAAGCAGTCAAATCCTTGCCTGCATATTGCTCGCACAAGCCCTTATAATCCGCTTCTGTATAGCCCCTGCCATTTTTGGCAATCAACTGATAGCTATCTTTTAAGACTGTATCCATAGAGTATTGATTATGAGAGGCTTGCCTTATTTCACAATCCAACAAAAACGCCACAATATAGCCTTTTGTATAAAAAGAAATTTTGCGGTTTGGAATGCCCGTATCCACGCCATAGCCATTTACCCAACTATTAAAGCTTGATTGTGTGAGGGAAATATAGTCTTTTCCTGGCATCAAATACAGTTCTGCGATTTCTGTATTCAAATTTTTCAAAAAACGTTTTACGTCATAAATCCCTGATTTTAAGAGCATTAAATCTCCATAATAACTCGTTACGCCTTCTGTAACATAGTGCAGTTCTGAATAATTTTCTTTTCCATAATCGTAGGGATACATATCCGCAGGGCGCACATATTTTACGTTCCAAGTATGAAAAAACTCATGGGAAAGCAATTCTACAAAAGACTCATATTTGTCATTTTCCATCAAAGTCAAACCGGGTCCGAAAGTATTTACGCTACAATGTTGATGCTCAACACCATGCCTGTATTTATAGGGCAAAATTTGCAATAAATAATGATATTCTGACACAGGACAATCGCCATATAATTCGATTTGTGTAGTGGTATAGGCAGTAATATCTGCCTCCAATTTTTCAAAATCGGGTTTACATTCGCCCCAAAACCACAAATGTACGTTCAACGCTAAGACTTGAAATGTGTGAGGTAACAGATTGTTTCCTGCAAAAAAAGGCGCGTCTGCCATTTCATGAAAATCTTTGGCATACAAGGTATTTCCGTCTCTGCGCAACCCCGTAGCAATTTGGTACTCATCAGGAATATTCAGGGTTAAATCGCAGGCTTCGTTTATGCTTGAGTCCGTATAAAGCAATAAGTTACAAGGGTTTATATAAATCCCCTCTGCATCAAACACAGAGCCGCCGCTGTCTCTTTGATTGGCATAGAAGGAATAAGAAAGGCTTATATTTTCGCCTTTTGCGGCTTGAATTTGCCAAGAATGGGTCGTTAATTTAGAAACTAATAAAGTTTTTTCAGTTTCATTTTTAGCCGAAACATCAGCAATGAGCTTGTCGAAACGCTGTAATTCATACCTTCCAGGTCTCCATTTTGGGAGGTGGAAAATCGGATTTTCGCAATGTGCTTGAGTCTGTATGGCTATCTCAATGACTTGCCTTGCGGGATAGGGAAACGAAAGTGTGTAGTGCATAATTTTGTTTTAAGGCACAAAAGTACGCTTTTTTTGGGGAGATAGAAAAAAGAGGAAGGATTAAATAAATTGCATAAAAAGAAAAAAAGCTCTAACTTTGTGGCTACAATCCTTAGCTAAGGAATGAAGAATAAATAACTTAACAATTTCATTTTGGGGATTTCTTAGTGCCGTAGGCGCGAAATATTTATAGCCTCCCCATAATCCCCCGCATTTATTGCGTTTTTGGTGCAAAAACGAAAAAAAAGAGGGAGAGGTTGGCATGTTTTTTCTATAAATATCGCCGTCCCTACGGGACGATTACTATTTTGGGACAAATTACGTTTAATTGCGTGGCGCACCTTTGAAAGATGCGCCACGCTACAAGTCTGCCAATACAATATGTCGTTATCAAACTTAGCGCATAATATACATTTTGCCCCAGCCTTTGTTAAAATACTTGTCCAACGTTTCATTTTCCTTCGCAGATTCTAACTTGATGCTGCTGTTTTCCATTTTGGAAACGACTTTGTAGAGATACACGCCATTTGCCAATTTGTCGCCGTACTCGTCTGTCCCGTCCCATGCGTATTCGGTTATATTTTTGCCAATGTGAATGTCGCCACTTTCTTTTAAATCAATGATTTTCACCAATTTACCCGAAACTGTATAAACATGGATTTGGAATTGTTCTGGCTTTTCATTGCCCGTCAAAGTATAGACAAACCTGGTAGAAGTGGAAAATGGATTGGGATAATTGAGGACTTGTGTAATTGTATGCGCATTTACGACCTTGAAATACACGCTATATTTGGTGTCCCCTTTGCCCGAAAGATTGCCCCTTGCATCACGACTTTGCACTTCTAAGGTATATAATTTTTCATCACTGTCGGTCAAAGGTGTGTCCTGACCCGGTCTGAACGTGATTTTTGCTTTGTTATTGGGCAAAGTAGCAGGTTCAAAGGTAAGACGTGGGTCAAGGCTGATGGCAAGATGCTCGCGAATGCCTCTTGTATCGGTAAAATACAGGTCAAAAGTGGACGTATCCTCCATCGCAATGAACTGATTTTCGTCTTTTGCCTGAATAATAATCGTAGGCGTAGGCGAAACAATGTCTTGGTCCATGATTCTTTTTCCATCAAAAGTAACATCTAACAAAGGGTTTTGCTTGTCTTTGACCACATAAAAAGTCTCATGATACACATTGTTAAAAACATATTGCTCAGGCTGGTCTTTGCCATAATTCAATTCTACAAACAACATGGTTTCCCCGTCTAAGTTTTTATCCAACGTATTGAAAGTGTAATTTATCGGAATACGCCCATTGCCAGGAAGGGGTGCAAAACGCTTTGTTGCGAGTTGCACGATGCTTCGGTCTTTCTTTTGTAGCCTAAAATTGACGAGCAAACTATCCATATTTTGGTCTGTTAGATTCCCTGCACCTATGCGAATTTCTATATTTTCGCCTTCATAAATGGTATCTTTTTTGAATACAAAATCGCCAAAAGGATCCACAACTGCGTCAGGAGCTTGGTCATACAAGATGTGCCAATGCGCCAATTGTGGGGCTGTGCGGAAGGTCGTGTCCACAAACTCGCCTTTGAGATACATATAGCGATAGGTCGCAGCGTCTAAGCTGTCTATATCATACGTACCACTATTCTGTACGTCCATCAATTTGGCTTGCGAACCGTCCGATTTAATGCCATATAAACTCACGTCTATTTGTTCTTTGACTTGCAAATCCAAAGAAGACCACCGCCAAATGAGCTGTTTCCAATTGAGCGAAGGACCAATTAAGGTAGATTTTACGGTTCCTCGCTCAAAATCGCCCGTCAAGAACTTATCCATCACCATATTGTTGCCTACATTTGGGGTGTATAATTCTTCTACACTGCTGGGAAAACCCACGCGCCCAAAGAACATAAACCTGTCTGCATTTGCCAAGCTTCTAAAATTATCGGAAATGCCCCAGCCTTCCAAAATATCGAAAATATCGGGAGTCCACTGACTCAGAGATGCCCAAACAGGCGGCGGAAGGGGAGCGCCAGGAAAAGGAGCCACCCTTGTGCCTTGATAGCTTGAGATAAAATAATAGTCTCCTATTTGTGCATTGGCAATGTCATTTTTGAAACGTTGGAGGGTGCTAATATTTGCAACGCCAATATTGGGCAATACCCCCGGTATTCCAGAGTTGGAAATCGCACCTGTAGGGGTATTTACCTTGCTTTGCAGCGTATTGCCGTCAATTATCATATACACTACCCCATTCAGATAGTTGGATTGGACATTGACCGACTTCCCTGTGCCATTAATGGCAATTTGTACTGCGCTATCCTCTTGACTCAATCGGTAGCTCGCTACAAACTTATTAAATTCCCATTTTTGTTGTATAACATTGGTTTTGATTTGGGTTTTGCTGTCTTTGTCAAATTGTGGAATACGCGCCTGCCCCCAGCCTTCTTTCGTAGGGATATAACGGAAGGAGGCATTTGCCCAAATAATAGGCGTTACATCTGCCAATCTTACCCGCCAATAACATACGGCACTGTCTATCAAAGTAACCGGAATCTGCCATTTCATTTGGCTTGCTTTGCCTGTAAGTACGCCCGAATTGCGCAGCATGGGAGAATTGAAGGTATGCAAAGTATCCATTTCAAAGATATAATGCACCATGCTGTCTCTTGTAATGCCATACGCAGAAGCTACAAGTTGGGGAGTATTGTCTTTGATTACCGCAAATTCGAGGGGGTACAAAATGGCAGGGACATTTCCGGGAACAATTTTGGCGTAAGAGACAAAATTATTGGTTTCGTCATATTCGGCAACTAACTGTGTGGAATCTGCATAGATTTCAAACTGATTAGGTCCTGTCATACTATCTCTTATCGGATTTTGAAGATAAAAAGAAATCGTGTCACTATAACTTAGCACTTGCACCTTGCGCGAAGGATGATTGTACCATGTTCCATTCGGATATTGTTGGCGAACAGACAATACAAAGGAATCGAGTACGACTGAACCCAAATTGCGAACAATTACATTTATTTGGAAAGAATCATCTAAGGAGCTGAAGTTTTCGGGATAAAAATAGACATTTGCCGCATTGATTTCGATGTCTTTGCCCGCAGGGACGTGAAGCTGAATAGAAGGGTCGCCTTGCAAATTCATCTGTCGCATATGGTTGCGCCAGCCCACAGAGTTTGATACCAATATATATTGTTTATCATAATTTTTTATCGCATCTCCTACCCTTTGCCCAAACATTTTGTTGTGCATATAGCGATAAACGGTATCAGAATAAGACGACAATTCGGGGGCATATCCCGGTCCTGAATTTGCCAAATAGCCAATAGCCCCCCTTTGTGCCTGTGCTATCCATTTTTCTCCGAAAGATTCACCTTTGCCAAAATCTCCGCCATAGCAGCCTTCTGCAAAGAAAAACGGATATTTGCCATAGTTGCTATACTCGGTAGGTTCCTTTATGCTCACGTCTTGAATGATAGAAGCGGAGTGTCCAAAGAAATGCACCCAACTCGCGCCGTCCGAAATATTTTGGTGATAGGTCGCAAAGTCATTTGTGGTACTATTCGTTACTTTTTGAAAATAGGTAGAAATCCCCCCAAAAGGTGCGCCTTCAAATACATTCATTCCGCGCAAAAGGGTACTACTAATAAGCGAAATCTCGGTCTGGGTAGAGCCGCCGCCCAAAAACACCCCCTGTTTCATCCAAGGCTGAAAAGGAGTATGTTCATGCTGTATGACTTTGTTCAGATAATCTTGTCCTTGCTGATTAGAGGTAATATTTACCCGCCCAATTGCTGCACGAATATCTAAGTCATACGCAAAAGGATTGTAATGAGATACAAATTCAAAATCTGACCAAGGATAGCAAATTCCGGGTACAGTGCCGACATTATTGCTGGTGTTGAGGGCTTTTCCCCATAGCAAAAAATATTTGGGCTTAATTGTCCAAGAGTCTAATGCCTCTTTGCAAAACCGTTTTATCGCCCAAGGCGTAAATGAGCCATAGCCATATTCATTGTAAATCTCATCTGTATAGACGACTTTTGCAGGAATCTGATTGACCGTAGCCGTATCTCGATAGTTTTTGTATGCCAACGCCGAAGCTGCATAAGCTCTATGCGTAATTATCACAAATTCAGCCCCTCCGTCCGCAGGTGCATGTAATTTGGAAAAAACAGCATTTTCTATAGTAGGTTTTTTCAGCCCCAAATCCGTTACTACATACAACTCCGAAGGCTGAAAAGTGGGGTCGTTATAAATGCGGGCTTTCAAGTCTTTGAATGCTCCTTGTTGCACTAATACGCCCGAATTTCTATACAAATTCTTGAAATCATAAATATACACGCTATCTATTCCTTTTACTTTAGGAATCACGATAGATTGTACGCTATCTATCTCCCATTTTGATATTTTGAAAAAAGAGACGGTATCCATGCCTTGCGAAGCTACTCTATCATAAATCGCCGATGCCCAACATACGCCATTATTGTCCACAGGTCCGTTTGCCAGATATTTGATAGGAAGTAGATTTGTAGCACCATTCAATGCCCCCGTATAAGTACGTGTATAGCTCTTTATAAAAATAGTGCTTGCTGTATCGGAAAAAAGAGGGTCAGTGCCATTAGCAAGTGCCTGAATTTGATGGCTGCCGTCCGATTTCCCAAAAATACGGGTAGTGATTGTTGTGGGATTTGCAGGGTTATTAGTGGGATATTTGGTAGGCAAATTGAGGGTAAGAGGTCCACCTGAGCCAAAATCTCCGCCGCTCAAAATAAACCCTTCTCCAGTAATATAATCGCTATTGAGAAAATGAACAGGCCCCGTAAGGCTATTGATAGAGCCGCCGCCTCTTGAAATAACCCCAGCATTGTTTATACGTGGAATCAAAGAAACCTCATACCAGAAACTCGGCAAAGGATTTGTGTAATTTACGGCTTTGAAGCCTCGAAACGGATAGGCACTTCCACTTCCCCAAGTAAGGAAATAGGCAGCTGTATCCGAAAAAAGGCTTACTTGTTTGGTAGGCTGCAAATCAGGGTTATGCACGCCCGTAAAAGGGTCTCTGTACATAATAGAGTCCTCACGCCCATCATTTTGCTCGCCCAAAAAATCGAAATACAAGAGAGTACTCGGATTTGCGGGATTTTTGACGATAAAAATAGGCACTTGCGCCCCTCTATGAAAGAGTTGCAAAGAGCCTACATTTGCATTTGCATCATAGATAGAGTTTTGCAAATCCGTAGCTGTAACGCGATAAATCCCTGTTTTCCCAACAGAGAGTTTTACAAAAGGACGATTCGGGTCGCTTTTGTACCAAGTATTTCCCAAATCGAACTGCGCAAAAGCACTTGCTAATAGCAAACAAAGCGACGCAAGTAAAAGTAACTTTTTCATATTTTAAACTATATTTTGTTTGTCTCGCAGATTTGCGCAGATGATAGCAGATTTCGCAGATATATGCCTTATCTGCGAAATCTGCTTAAATCAGCGTTTATCTGCGTGAAATCCAAGTAAATTACCTCAATTTTTCCGTTTTGCCAAATCAAATTTCAGCGAAACCACATGCGAATACAAATTTTGCGAAAAATTCCCAATATTTGCTAAGGCATAATCCACATTCAAATTATACAAATCTCGGATAATAAAGCCCACTCCAGCAGTCGGGAAAAAAGTCAAATGCTCCACGCCCTCTACGTCTTTTTCCGTTTGAAAATTATAAACCCCACCTCTTAAAAAGGCTGCCATTTTATCCCTGCCATCTTTGTAGCCAAGTTCCAAGCCAAAACGAGGGTCTATATTGACAACTTTCCCACTAATTAACACATTCCTTTGTCCATCAAACGTCCAATCCATATCTGCGGCTAACAAGGCACTTATTTTTTTCTGGGCAAACAAACGATAAGAAAGCCCAAGTCGAAGGGCAGGATTTGTCAATTCCACAGAGTTTTGTGGAATCACATTGCCCGTTTCAATAAATTTTTGCTCAAAAGTTTCTGTATTAAACGTCCACATGTTATAAGTGCGCGTTGCATCAAGTAAATTTACGCCAAGACAAAAGTTTTTGACTCGATATTTTGCAGCCAAATCTAAGCCAAAACCCCAAGCATTCGCAAATTTTCCAACGCCCCTATACACAATTTTCACATTTGTGCCAAAAGACAAGTTGCGAAGACGTTTGAGTCGCCAAGCATACGAAAAAATCGCCGCAAAATCTGCAGTGTTAAAAGAGCTTACTTTGCTATAATCGATATTGCCATTAGACACCAATTGTATCGTGTTAGGAATGTCATTTACCCCCAAACGAATGAGGCTAATGCCAAAACGATGCGTAGAATCTATCGGCAACACGATGCCCCCATAGTCGTAGCTCGCAACATTGGCAAAATAAGAAGCGTGCATCAACGAAGCCTGCGCAATCGTGTCCATATCCGTCAGTCCCGCCGGATTCCAGTAGCCTGCTGTTACGTCATCTGCGACTGCACTCATGGCATTTCCCATACCAAAGGCACGTGCGCCCACCCCGATTTTCAAAAACTCGTTAGAATACTTGCGCGCCTCCGCTTTTTGGTCTTGCGTTTGTGCGTAGGAAGCAAAAAATGCGCTAAATAAAACAACAACAATAAGATATTTCATATATTTGATTATACTTTTTGATTTTATGCAGCAAATATAAAGATAATTTTAGATTTCGCGATTAATTTCTCGCAGATTTTCGCAGATGATAGCAGATTGCGCAGATAAAGGACGCAGATTTTCGCAAATAACCCCCTATTTGCGAAAATCTGCGGTTAAATTTGCGTGAATCTGCATGAAATCATTCCACCACAAAGCGTTTTGCATATCCCTTTTCACCTATTTTTACTTGCAAAACATACATACCTTGCGCCATACCCGCCACAGAAGTTTGCAAGTCATTTTTTCCTGTTTGCAAGAAAAAGGAGCTTTGTTTACACGTTTTCCCCAATATATCGAAAATGAGCAACTCCCCCATTTGTGCCTTCTCTATCTCTAACGAAAAATGTAGCACAGAAGTAGTAGGATTGGGGAAAATCTGTAAAGTCCCTGCAAAATCTGTTCCTTTTTCTGCTCCTAACAAAAAAGGAGACATATATAAACGTAGGGAAGGGTCGCCTTGAAGGTTCATTTGGCGGGCATTATTTTTATGGGCAATACTATTGGAGACCAGCAAATGTTGTTCAAAAGTCTTTTTTATAACATTTCCCATTCTTTCGCCTATCATTTTGTTGAAAGTGTAGTTATAAAGCGTATCAGAATAATTAGAAAGTTCGGGAGTATAGGCTGGTCCCGAATTTGCAAGATAGACAATCGCCCCTTTTTGCGGTTCGGCTACCCATTTTTCGCCAAAAGAATTGCCTAAGCCAAAATTTCCCGCATACACCCCTTCTCCAAACATGAAAGGATATTTTCCATAATTTGTCTGTTCACTCGCCTCCCACATCTCTATATCTTGAATCATGGAGGTAGAATGTCCAAAAAAATGCACCCAATTTGCGCCATCAGAAATTCTTTGATGATAACTTGTATCGTTATAAATGGTATCATAAGCTTGATGGTAAGTAGATACTCCTCCATACGGCGCATTTTCGTAAATATCTATCGCCCGTAACAAAGTGTTTTTAATGATACTTTGCTCAATTTGCGTGCTTCCTCCGCCCAAAAACACCCCCTGTTTCATCCAAGAAGTATCAAAAGGAGTATGCTCATATTCATTCACTTTTGCCAAATAATCCAAGCCTTGTTGATTGGAAATTATATTTACGCGCCCTATTGCAGCTTGAGGAACAAGGTCATAAGTACTTGCATCATAATGATTTACAAATTCGTAATCTGACCAAGGATAGCAAATACCCGGAACCGTTGCGAAGTTAGTGGCAGTATGCAAGGCTTTTCCCCACAGCAAAAAATACGCAGGTTTGTTCGTCCAATTTGTCAAAGCATCTTTGCAAAAACGCTTGATAGCCCAAGGCGTAAATGCGCCATAGCCATACTCATTATAAATCTCATCTGTATAGACAATTTTGGCAGGAATTTGATTTACGGTTGCCGAATCTCTATAATTTTTGTAAGCCAAAGCCGAAGCCTCAAAATTTCTATGCGTTATAATAACGAAGGGCGCACCGCCATCAGCAGGTGCAGAAAGATTAGAAAAAAGGGCATTTTCTATCTTGGGCGTTTTCAGCCCAACATCTGTAACTACATATAAATCAGTTGTTTGGAAAGAAGGGTTTGCATAAACAACTGTTTTTAAGGTCTGTTGAATGAGCTGCCCAGAACTGCGATAGCCATTTTTAATATCATAAATATACACGCTGTCATTTCCTTGCACATTGGGAATTTGGAGAAAAGTAGGACTCGTTTTATCCCAATTTTTTATCCTAAAAAAAGAAAGGCTATCCATTCCGCCGCTTGCATTTCTTTCATACATCGCTGACAACCAACATACTCCATTATTATCAACAGGCGAATTTCCTACAAATTTGACAGGAAGAGTATCAGGCAAAATACCTGCATAAGCCGCTGAATAGCTTTTTATAAAAATCGTAGCTTGACTATCAGCTACAATTTGGTCTGTTATATTTGCAAATATCTGAATATCATGTGCAAACTCCGATTTTCCAAAGATACGACTCACAATCGTAGCGGGATTTGCAGGGTTATTTGTAGCATATTTTGTAGGTAAATTCAAGATACGAGGACTTGATGTCCCAAAATCGGCATTATGCAAAATCCAGCCTTCGCCCGTAATATAGTCGCTATTCAAAAAATGAGAAAGACCTGATAGCGCAGAAATAGAGCCTCCTCCACGCGACATTGTTCCCAAATTGGAAATTTTTGGAATCAAGGCACTTTCATACCAAAAAGTAGGCGCAGGATTGACATAGTTTGCGGATTGAAAACCTGCAAAAGGCAAGGCATTTCCGTTTCCCCAAGTCAAAAAATAGGCAGCCGAATCCGAAAAAAAGCTCACCTGTTTGGTGGGTTGCAAGTTCGGGTTGTGCGCACCTGTATAGGGGTCTCTGTACATGATGGAGTCTTCTCTGCCATCATTTTGCTCCCCCAAAAAGTCGAAATAGGCTAATTGGGCGGGGTTTGCAGGGTTTTTTATCCTAAAAATTGGCACTTGAACGCCTCTATGAAAGAGTTGCAAGGTATTCACATTTGCATTTACGTCAAAAATAGTATTCTGCAAATCCTGCAAAGTTACTCGATAAATGCCTGTTTGCCCTGTGGTAAGTTTCACAAAGGGGCGATTCGGGTTTGAAGTGTACCAGGCATTGCCCAAGTCGAAAGTTTGCGCAGTAAGGGTGAGTAAGAGGCAAGCAAAGAGCGAAAAAAGCGTTATTTTTTTCATGTATAAATAAGTTGACATTTTAGTTATAGCAGTCATTTTAAGGGTAGCTTAGTGCCGTAGGCACGAAATATTTATAGAAAATAGGTTTCCCCCAAATTTATCCCATTTTTCGTGCAAGCACGAAAAATAAGAGGGGCGGGGGCATGTTTTTTTCTATAAATATCGCGTCCCTACGGGACTATAAAACTATTGAGTTATTTTATTTTCATTCCTAATGTTATTTATGTAACTGTTTAGCTGCTAACTGAAAAAATCCCCGCCGCCGCCTTTTTATTTCCGCCCAGAAGGTAAAATAGGCGGACAACGTGGGACATGCAGCAAAGGTATTGAGAAGCGAAATGCGAAAAAAGGTAAAAATAAATGCACTTTTTCGGGTTGAGTTTGATAGGGTTGCGCACCTTTGAAAGGTGCGCAACCCTGCAACCCTACTAATACATTAATATAAGTTACGCAGACCCTCGTAGATTGTACACTTCGGCTACGCTCAGTGTACAATCTACGAAAATCTGCGTTAAATATACGGAAATTTATCGGAAATTACATAAAAGAAACTCTTCTGGTTTGTTTTTGTGTGCCGTCAGTTACCTCTAAAATATATACTCCTTTAGGAAGTTGATACTCATTGAGTTGTATGTCTTTGCTATATTCTGTTTCATCGCCAGAAATCTGTTCTACAAAGACCTCTCTGCCTATCAAATTATACATTTTGACAGTAACATTGCCATTATGATTGACGATATTGAAAGAAATCGTTATTTTTCCGTTTGTAGTAGGATTGGGAAACACTTTCATGTCGTAGATGTGGGTTGTCGTTACAGGAGAGCCTCCGCCGAAAGACGAAGCGGCAACGATTGACATCATTTTTTGTGCAGGTAAAGACAATGTCACCAAGCTGATAAGTAGTAGTATGAATCCGAGCTTCTTCATAAAATTAAGTATTCGTTATTTCGATAATGTTGAAAAAATGAGTATGGAAAAAATGTTTGTTTCACATTTATACGTAGATAATGCAAAAATGTAACCAAAGATACTTCTTTTTTGGGGATATTTCCAATTTTTTTTTCATTTTTTTTACTTATCGAAAGAAAAGGGGCTTAAAAACGCAAATTAGGACGTTTTGAGGGAAATATTTTTTTTCG
>JAYUZN010000173.1:0-3185 GCA_043751755.1 Bacteroidota bacterium
GAGATTCAACACAAATTGTGCAATGCTTTCTTCGAGCGGATAAACAATCCAATATTCTCGCACACCCGCCTGCGCATACAACTTGTATTTGTCTTTCAAATCTGTTTTTGCATTGCCTGACGAAAGGATTTCTACTATTAAATCGGGTGCGCCATTACAGCCTTTTTCATCTAATATTTCTCGGTTGCAGACGATACAAATATCGGGCTGTACAACTGTAAAAACCTCTTTATTTTTTTTCTCAGATATAGTACGATTGTATAAACGGACATCAAAGGGTGCGAAAAAAACTTTGCAGGTGTTTTTTTTGAAAAAAATGAGAAATTCTCGGCAAAGATTGCTTGCAACGGCTTGATGCTTCGTGGAAGGAGCAGGAGACATTGCCCTTATTTTGCCTTTGAGCAGCTCTACTCGTTCGTCAAATTGCCACAAAAGGTAATCTGCATACGAATATGTGCCATTCATATCTAATTGAGAGAGAGAGGTTATAGGAGTCATAGTTTGTTTTTTAGTTGTGCGGTTTTCCAAACCGCACGAAAAATTGTATGAGTTGTGTGCGGTTTAGAAAACCACACAACTATTAAAGAGGTAAAAGTGGCTCTCTTTTTATTTAAACATGCCCTTTATGCTCCCCCAAGTGCGTTGTACAGAAGTCGTACTATACGTCAAAGAAGCATAAAAGAAGGACGGACTTCCGTTTTTGATAACCCTCAATTCGTAAGTAATCGTAGTTGCTTCGGTTTTGAACACGTCTTTGTCGTGATAGGTATATTTTCGGCTGCCATTTGCATAGAGGGTTGCCACATATTTTTGTTCCGAACTGCCGCCTGTTTTGCGATACAAACGGTATTCGGATACGCCCGCCTCGTTTTCAATTGTCCAATCTATTTTTATATCCGAACTATTGGAGGTACTTACGCCAAAATCGGTCATGGTTACGCCTTGTGCTTGCAGGGCTTGTAAAGTCAGTAATAACAAAAAGAAGAAAAAAGAGGTATAATATTTGGGCATGACTTGTGCGTTTTTGTATATGTATAACGGGAAAAAAGAGGGAAACGCTGCTTTTGTTTTGCAATCATTGCAACCCCTTCGAGGGGCTATCGCCCACTCGAAGGGTTGCAATGCCTAAATAGCAGTTTCATTTTTTACAAATTCCCTCGCAACTCTTGCTCTCTTTCAATGGCTTCAAAAAGTGCCTTAAAATTCCCTTTTCCAAAAGAACGTGCGCCTTTGCGTTGAATGATTTCAAAGAAAAGGGTAGGACGGTCTTCCAAAGGCTTGGTAAAAATCTGCAACAAATAGCCGTCATCATCTCTATCTACCAAAATGCCAAGCTCTGCCAAATCCGAAATCTCCTCGTCTATGTCCCCAATTCTGCCCCGCATTTCTTCGTAATACGTAGCTGGCACACGCAAAAACTCGATTCCTCTGCTTTGCAAATCCTTCACTGTTTCCAAAATATTGGGCGTAGAAATGGCAATATGCTGAACGCCTGCTCCTTTGTAAAACTCTATATACTCCTCAATTTGCGATTTTTTCTTGCCTTCGGCGGGTTCATTTATCGGAAATTTCACTTTTCCTGTGCCATTTGACATCACTTTACTCATCAAAGCTGTATATTCGGTAGAAATATCTTTGTCATCAAAGGAAATAAGCTGCGAAAAGCCCATAGTATCTCTGTAGAAATTGCACCATTTTGTCATTTCAAACCAGCCTACATTCCCTACAATGTGGTCTACAGCCGCTAAACCTGCTGCGGGAGGATTATAGGCAGATTCCCATTTTTGGTAGCCCGGCAGAAAAAGCCCTTTGTAGTCCTTTCTTTCTACAAAAACATGGACAGTGTCGCCATACGTGCATATCGCAGAGGTAACGACTTTGCCCGTTGCATCTTCGCTTGTTGTCGGAGCAAAATGCGACTTTGCGCCCCGTTTTACGGTTTCTTCGTAGGCAGAAGTCGCATCATCTACGCTAAGTGCAATGACTTTTACGCCATCTCCATGCAGGTGTATATGCGCCGCAATCTCGGACACAGGCTGCAAAGGCGTGGTAAGCACCAACATTATTTTGCGCTGCCGCAACACATAGGAAGCCCTATCACGCACCCCCGTTTCGGGACCTGCGTAGGCATACGACTCAAATCCAAAAGCCGTTTTGTAGAAATGTGCCGCTTGTTTGGCATTTCCTACATAAAATTCAATGTAATCTATCCCATTTAAGGGCAAAAAATCCTTCATATTCAGTTATCAGTTAGCAGTAAACAGTTAGCATGAGTGAGAAATAAATTGGGAATATATTTTTAGTATAAAGTGTTCATTATTATGTGCTTATCCTAACTTTGAACTCTCAACTTATAACTTTTAACTCCTTAGTTTTCTTTTTTCAAAAACAGCATCATGGCAAACAACATGCACAAAAACGCTGCTGCGCCAGCCAACATGCCTGCTTCGGGAACGCCTAATAAGCGGGGAAGTGCATATAACACAACTCCAGCGAAGATTAAGGCAATGGCGTATATTTTTCGTTTGTTTGTCATGTTGATTTTATAATAAACGGGTTTCTAAAATCTCTTTAAATTTGCGGAGAATAGCGATAATTTGCAGCAAATCATCTGTTTCTGTACAGTCATACGATTTTGAAATACAATACGTAGTGCCTTCCATAATCACAAATTCCCAATATCTTCCCGAAATCGTGCAGCCATACAAGGGTTTATCATTTTTATTTTTTTCTTGCGCAATGAGAAAAGCCTCTAATAATTGCGCAGTTACATCTCCCCCCTTTTTCCCCCCAAATTTGGGGGGAGAAGGGGGGTAATCCTTCTGTTTTTTGTATTCTTGAAAGTAGAAATAAGGAATCTTAGGCGTTTCTAAAATGCCTGTTGCAATCATCATATCGGTTCGTACTTTCAAAAAATGTCCTTTTACGGTTGCTTCTAATAGGTTTTCATAATAGGTTTTGTATTGTGCGGTTTCTCTTATATGCCCCAAAATTAGCACAGGCGAAATGAAATTCATTTTCAACATTTCTTCGTTCCAACCTACGATTTGATTGATTAAATCCTTGCTAATCAAATCAAAAAAATAGGCTTCAGCTTCAATCAATGTTGTACTTGTCCCTGTCCACTCAGCCATGAGGGGCGTGGCAAGATTACCTGCGGTACGTTGCAAGCCAAACATGCCAAT
>JAYUZN010000174.1:0-5340 GCA_043751755.1 Bacteroidota bacterium
TTGGTCTCTGTCATTTAGCCAAGTTGCTTCGATACATTTGCGAACGGCAAAATATATACAAGCATATTTTACGTTTTTTTGGTTAATCAAAAATTGCCCAGCTGCTTTATTGTAAAGCATATTTTGATGGTTTATTTGAATGGCATTTTGATGCTGAAAATCATTTCCCATAAACGGAAATTTCCCAATTAATTGATTTTTGAGTGGGTCAGCGCGATAGGGCTTTATCCAGTCATTTAAATAATCACTTTCATCGTATGAATAATAAATTTTTGAACCCATTTTTTTCCCTTTATAGCTCAAAATATCTGTTAGTATCTTCTCAATTTTTTGTTTATTATTTGTGTCCCAAATCATAAAACCTATGGGAAATTTTCCACTCACATTATCAAAAGAGTCCGCAGGACAAACAAACCCTTTACAAAAGGTAGCTTGAAAGAATTTTCTAAAATCAATAAAATGAGGACCCGAAATAATTTTAAGTTTTGAAAATTGAGCAATCTTACAATCAGGAATCTCAAAATAAATACGTGTTAAGAATTGTGCGAATAATTCCCTATTTCCCTGCCCTAATTTTGAAGCATATTTGGAGTTTGTTTTAGATTGCTCTACCCCAATTTTGCCTTCTTTGCTAAATACTTTTTGAGGGGCTTCTGCATAAGGCGGATTCATGTAAATGACCAATTTTTTTCTTTTTTCGGCATCATTTATAATAGTTTGCAGGTCTTTTGGCAGTTTTGTAAAATCATCATTCAAAAAATCGAACTGAAAAACATGATTTTCTAACAAATTTGCGCCATTTGCAATCCTATCTTTCATTACGTCCACATCTTGCCTATCCAAAGTAGAAGCAAAAATATGGTATTTATGGGTAAGTCCTGCCAACAAATTGCCTGTTCCGGCGGCACAATCCCAAATATAATATTCGTCCTGCCAGTTTTCGCCCAAAGTATCTGCAAGGTATTTTTGCGAAAGTTCTACCCAAATTTGGGGCGTAAAAAAACTGCCTTTTCGTTCACGCACATCTTGTGGCACAAGCAAATCCCGCCTTTCTACCATGTAATCCCAATATTCTTTCTTAGGCGGACGTTCATATCTGTTCCAAAATTGGGTATGTGCTTTTTGTTTATCTTTGAAAAAAGTACTGCTCACCCTAAACAATCCTATGTCGTCATATCCTCTTTCTAATTCATAATGGTCTTTTTTTAGGAGGATTGAAAGCGTTTCTTTAAGCGATTCATTTTCCGCAGAAAGTAAATCCGCAAGATAAAAATCCGCATCAATTACATTACTTTTTTGGGCTACTTCCCAATTTAGGATAATCGTTGGCTTTACAGCCGTAAGCCATTTGTTGTAAATGACGATAAAATTATTTTTGTCTATTCTAATTTTTGAAGTTTCGGATTTACCCAAAACAAAATTTTCCTTGATAAAAGCGCACAATTCGCTGTCATCATTGCCAAAATAGAATAAAAATGCGTTATTTTTTAGGATTGTTTCTGCTTTTTCATAGATTTGTCGAAATTCTTTACTTTCGTGGTTCGAAGGGGCAACATTCCAGTTAAAGTCATTTTGGTAAAAAATGCTATGAATTTCGCTGTAGGGAAGAAAGGCTATTTTTTCGGCATCAAAAGCTCCCAAAAAAGAAGGCGGCAAATAGCTGTCAAAGGTGCGTGCCTTGCCTATCGTCAAAATGAGTTGCACAAAAGATTCATAAATATCCTCTTTATTTCCTTTTTTGGCTTCCGCCCAAAGCAGCGATTCCATTTCAAATAGCAGCCCTTGCGGCTTATTTGCAACAGGCATAGCCACACAAAAATCTATATCTCCAATGATTTTGGTGCAATCAAAAGCCCTAAAATATTCCTGCCCTACCTTATTTTTAAGTTCTTCTTCTCTCATAGTTAAACAATTTGGCGTATTTTCTGCACAAAGTTAATAACAACGGCGTTTAGTTCCAAAAGTAATTGAGTTAAGTAGTTGAAAGTTGAGAGTTGAAAGTTGAGAGTTGAAAGTTGAG
This sequence comes from Bacteroidota bacterium, assembly GCA_043751755.1. Classification (GTDB taxonomy): domain Bacteria; phylum Bacteroidota; class Bacteroidia; order J057; family J057; genus JAAFHL01. The sequence continues at coordinate 2,021 of JAYUZN010000174.1, forward strand.
AGTTGAGAGTTGAAAGTTGAAAGTTAATATAAGTTTATCATAATCAATAAGATATATCGAGAATATCTGTTTAGATTATTTCTCACTCATACTGATTTGGGTATATATAGCAGAAATGCCCCCAGCTGTGTCTCCACAAATGAGGGCAAAAAATGGAGACCTTCTCGTACAAGTTAATTTTCTCGTGTCCTTTATCTTGTTTATCTTGTAAATCTTGTCAAAGAAATTAGCCTCGTTGCATTATCTTGTTTATCTTGTAAATCTTGTCAAAAAATCTATCTTACCGCATGAGCGTAATATTCCCTTTTTTGACGATTTCCTCGCCTTTCGCATCTTTCATTGTTACGGCATAAAAATAAACCCCCGAATTACATGGCGCACCATTTTCGTTATTGCCATTCCAGCCCTTTGACGGGTCTTGTGTGATAAACACCCGATTTCCCCAACGGTCAAATATTTGGAATTGCTCTAATTTCATATTGCCATATTCCACGAGAAACTCATCAAAACTGCCATCATTATTGGGCGAAAAAATGTTGGGAATAAAATCCGTAGGCAAACCCGATACAAACAAGGTATGCGCCGCCGAATCTTTGCAACCAAAAATATCCTCAATAAACATTTGCACGAAATAATAGCCCGAATCTATGTATGTATAAGTTGGATTTTGCAGCAAGGAAGTTCCATTTACAGCATCTCCAAAATTCCATGACCAAACCGCGCCACTAATGCTTTTGTCCGAAAAAGTAACCAAATCGCCCACCGAAATCGCCGCAGGCTCATACACAAATTCCGCAATAGGCGTAGGGTGAATTTGCACCAAGACATTCGTAGAAGTGTCTGAACCACAACTATTTGAGACCACAACTTGGTAGTTTCCAGAAGCAGATAAAATGATAGGATTGCTGCTATTTTGGATAGAAATGCCATTCAACAGCCAATCAAAACTGCCCTGTCCTGTGGCTTGCAAAGTTACCGTTTCGCCCTCACAAACATTGGTAATTGCAGGTAAAATATCGGCATGAGGGGCGGGATTCACGACCAAAACCACCATTTCAGCCGTATCTGCACAGCCCACCAAATTCACATTGGAATAAGCGATAACTTGGTAATTACCAGCCTGTTGTGCCACAAAAGTATTGCCCGAACTCGCCCCATTCCCATTGAATAACCACAAATACGAAACGCCTCCTGCGGCAGTAAAAGTAGCCGTTGAGCCTTCGCAAATCGTAGTTGTGCCGCTTGGCGAAATGCTTGCCACAGGCACTGTCGAAGTCGTGAGCGTAACACTTGCCGAAGCCGAACAAGCTGCATTTGCTATGTCTGTTACGGTTGCAGTGTAAGTCCCTGCAAGTAAGCCTGTTGCCAAAGCCGTACTTTGTGGCGGCGTGCTATTCCAAAGATAGGTGTAGCTGCCCGTTCCGCCCGAAGCACTCACAATCGCAGAGCCATTTGCGCCATTACAAGTCGCATTTACCACCACATTTGCTGTTACAGCAAGCGGAATGGGCTGTGTTATGGTAACATTTATCGATTGAGCATTTACACAAGCAGGCGCATTTACATCTGTTACATAAACGGTGTAAGTCCCAGCTCCTAAACCCGTTGCAGTAGCAGCAGTTTGCGCAGGATTTGTGTCCCAAGAATAACTGTAAGTCCCCGTTCCGCCACTTGCGATAACCGTTGCAGCCCCATCAGCAAAGCCATTACAAGTAACTTGTGCCAGCACATTTGCGTTTAGGAGAATGGCAGCAGGAGGCGTTATGGTTATGTTAAAAGAACAAGTAACCGCATTTCCTATCGCATCTGTGGCTGTGTAAGTTACCGTTGTGGTTCCCAATGAAAACACATCTCCCGAATTGAAATTGCTACTCAAACTCGGTGAAGAACAGTTATCGCTTGCGACAGGAATGTTCCATGTTATAGGCGTAGAACAGCCTTGTGTGGCTTGTTGTGTGATATTCGCAGGGCAACCTGTGAGAACAGGAGCTTCTGTGTCGCTTACGGTTATCGTGAAGGTACAAGTGGTGGTATTTCCGCCTGCATCTGTGGCAGTGTAAGTAATTGTATGTGTGCCGATTGGGAAAAGTGAGCCGTTTGGAAGCCCCTGTGTTTGCCCAAAAAATGCCATGTTACAATTATCACTTGCGGTGGGAATCGTCCAATTCGCAATCGCCCCACATTGCCCTGCATCATTGGAAAGCACCATGTTATTCGGGCAACCTGTGATAGTTGGAAAAGTATTATCTACAACTGTTACCGTAAATGAGCAAGAAGCCGCATTTCCATTCGCATCTGTGGCAGTGTAAGTTACCGTAGTCGAGCCGATAGGGAAAACCGTTCCATTTGAAGCTCCTGCCGTTTGAATGATTGTAGCTCCTGCGCAGTTATCTGAAACCGTTGGCGCAGTCCAGTTTGCGATAGCATTACAAGCTCCTGCGCCAGCATTTATCGTAAAATCCGCAGGACAGTTTGAGATTGTGGGAGGAGTGTTGTCTGTAATGGTTACTGTAAATGAGCAAGTTACACTATTTCCGCTTGCATCTGTCGCAGTGTAAGTTATAGTATTTACCCCCAAAGGAAACAAAGCTCCATTTGCTAAACCTGCCGTTTGAATGAGATTTCCCCCCCCACAATTATCCACAAAAGTGGGATTTGTCCAAGTTGCGACCGCCCCACATTGATTATTTGCAGCATTAATTGTGAGATTTGCAGGGCAGTTATTGATGACAGGGTTTTCCGTATCATTGACCGTTACCGAAAAACTGCACGTAGCCGTATTTCCAGAAGCATCTGTAACTGTGTAAGTTACAGTACTTGTACCCACAGGGAAAACTGCTCCATTTGCCAAACCTGCCGTTTGTGTGAGACTCGCATTTGCACAATTATCGGTAAAAGTCGGGACCGTCCAAGTCGCCGTTGCCCCACAAATATTCGGAGCATTATTAAGGACAATATTCGTAGGGCAGTTGCTCAAAACAGGGAATTGTGTGTCATTTATCGTAACGGTAAAGCTACAAGTTGCCACATTTCCGCCTGCATCTGTAACGTTATAGGAAACATTTGTTGTTCCTATTGGAAACAAATCCCCATTTCCTAATGCCGAAGTTTGGACTATGTTATATGTACAATTATCTGTAACCAACAAAGCTGCCCAATTCACGACTGCGCCACAGATATTTGGGTCATTTACTTGCGTAAGATTGCCGGGGCAGTTGGTGAAGACAGGCGGAATATTGTCGATAACAATCAGCGAAATCGTATCCGCCCCAGAGCAACCTGCCGCATTTGTGGCATTTACAATATAATCTCCCGTGCTA
>JAYUZN010000175.1:0-5058 GCA_043751755.1 Bacteroidota bacterium
AACTGCTTAAGCCCTCCGCACAGGCGGCACACAGGCAACCCACCCGCAAAAGCCCACGCTTCTTGCCAGTGTGCCGCCTCTCCCAACCCTCCTGTGTAGATAAAAATAAAAAGCTCATACAACATGTAGCTTGCTGCATATCGCCACTTTTGCCAACGCTGCTAATCAACTTCACAAGTGGCGACATCAGCAAGCTCGGCGTTGGTGGCAATTCTAGATAAATATACTATTTCAAAATTTATTAATTTCTCATATTTGATAATTAATTTACTGTCATATTTCAACAAATGGAGCAAATCAACTGGGCGTACTGCCAAAAAAATTCGGATAAAATACTTTCAGATGGGCTTATGAAGCTCAAAGAAAGTCGTTTATGTAAATCAAATGAAATTTCCTATTCAAGTTTTGGCAACTATCTTATTTCACACGAAAATAAGCATTATTATATTGGTGAGTCAAAAGATGTTAGAGCAAGAATTAGACAACAGTTTAGAATAAGTACTTCAACATTTTATAAAAACTATCAAAAAAGCTTGAAGGATAATAGAGGAACAAAAATAATCCTTATTGAAGATTTTTTAGTTCGTGCTATTTCTACAGAAATAGGAAGAAAAGAGATTGAAGAGTTTGGAATAGCAAATTTATCTACTGAATTAAATAAATTTCAAATAGGAAAACGGCTAAAAGCTGAAATAAAGGCTTATGACGGAATATGGGACGAGGTACAAAAATATAAAGAAGAAGTTTTACTTCAGGGAGAGATAGACGTTTTTAAGCAAAATTTATCAATTTGGTTTAATTGCAATGTGAAATCTATTGCAGGGCTTTATATTGTTAAAAACAAGGAAGAAATAATTTATATTGGAGAAAGTTCTGATATTAGTGAAAGGCATACAACTCATAGCGGTACAACATATTTTTCAGCATTGAGGAGACATATTGGTACAGATATTTTGGGTTACGACCTTCATGAAAAGAATGGAAAGAAAAAATATTTTAGTACTAATGAAGACGATAAAGTAACCGAGTTTTTAAGAGGAACTAAAGCTATATTTTATCCAATTAGTTTTGGCAGGTACGAACTTGAGGAATACTTGATTAAAAAACACAAACCATTACTAAATAGAAAAGATAACAATGATGGTTAATTAATAAAAAACGCCACCAACAAATAGCTTGCTGTCCATAGCCGTTTACCTACGCACGAAACCAACGCTCGAAACGGCTACGGCAAGCAAGCTCGGCGTTCTGCGATAGTAAAAAATAAAACTTGTATTCACAAAATAAATCACTAAATTTGTAACCAATTATATTCACAAATATATGAAAACGACCATTTTAACAATCATTTTTTGCTTTGGGACTTGCTTGCTTTTTGCCCAAAAAAACTACCCTTTGAAAGATAGGGTAAAAATCTCTGATGTCGTGTTAGAAGGGAAAATACTTTCTAAACATGCGTTTTGGGACGAAGAACGAAAACTTATATATACTGCAAACATTGTAGAAGTATATAAAATTTTTAAGGGAAACCTCGGAAATAGTCAAATAGAGATTTTGACTTTTGGGGGCGAAATTGACGGAAAAGGGCAATATCATTCAGATGAGATTAAATTTGGCGAAGGTAATGAAGGCATCTTTTTCTGCAAATATCATGAAATTGATAAAAAAAATCAACTCATGCCTTGCCATCTGCCCATTTCTTACAACTTTGATAAAGTCAATTTTCCAATAACGGATACTCACAACAAGTACGAGAACCTTGAAAATGAGGTATATATGCCTATCGAAATGGGTTGTAAAAGTCAAAGAGTGAGTATCGCCAAAAATACGTGGGAAAAACAATATGAAAGGTGGCTTGCACTAGGGAATCAAGTGAATACGAATGGAGGAGATGGTCCCGAAGTGTTCTACAGTTTTGAAAATGTGCATTATTCTGGAGCGAGTAATCAGTTTTTGGAAGTAGATATTTATGCAAGAAGTAGTTTTAATGGGATAGAATATGGAGACGGCGTGTTGTATATCGAATACAACCCTCAAACTTTTGGTAGCAATATGGCAACAAATGGGCAAGTTTCTTTGAGTAGTGGCACAATTACGACAAGTGCCGATTACACGCTTAGTATTACAGATGAAACCGCTCAAAAACTCAAAATAAATATTGATGCTTTGCAAAACCCTACAAATCTGACCGTTATAGGCACGGTCAAAGAAAACTTGTGTCATTTGCAAATAGATATAACAAACCTAAGCCAAATTGCGGCTGTTTCCTTTGATTCTTTGTTGATGCAAGGTTTGAGTACGTATTATGTTACAGGTTCTTATTTTCCTTTTGAAGTCGTACATCCTTCTCCTCCTATCATTAATACGGTAAACGGGGGACTGCCTGGGTATGGAATTATTTACACGTTTGAAAATTTGAGTGTGAGTAGTTCCGCCCCACATATAGCCAGTTTTGATGTATATGCTGCCGCAGACGGGGCAATTAGTACCCCACTTTCATACAGCAGTATTTATTTTACCTATAATCCGCTTGCTTTTGGTTACAATGTTAATACAAATGGTGCTGTAAACGTATATTACGGTGCAGACCTTGATATGCAAGTTTATAATGCCAATTATGGAGACCATAATGCAACGACTTTGTTGCTTTATTTTGAACCCATAACTGCGAATAGTGGAACAGGTTTATATATGCTGACCGCTACGCCAGCGCATCTTTTTCATGTAGAAGTTCAAATAACAACTTGTGACGAAACAGCAGGTTTGGCATTTGAGCCAAATTTAATGGCGAATCAAAGCCTATTTTATAACGGTATCGCCCCCGTTCCGTATGAATCATACATACCACTTATAGCTACGGATTCAGAAAATCCTGTACTGTGTTCTGCTGATAGTTTGCCTGTAGTTACAAGTATTGATGGACAATTGCATAAAGGCGGAGTACGAGATGATGATGCAGGCATTGCAGATATTTTAGTGATTCATGGCAATCATTTTGGGAATGTAAAAGGAAAAATTTATTTTAGGAATGCCAATAGTCCCATTATTCTAAGTTATAAACAGTGTGATACTATTGATATTTTTTCATGGAGTGATACACTAATTAACATGCATGTACCTTCAGCTAGCTTTAATGCTGATTCTCCTATGGCAACAGGTGCTATTGCTGTAGTAGATGCTTTAGGAAATATTGGTGGTTTTTCTAATGCCAATAACCCTAGTAACATTGTTATGGTAAAATATTCAATACTCAATTTACCGCATAACCCTACCACAAACCCCACAAAAAGGCGAATAAATTTAATAGATAAAAACGGCTTAGGCGGCTATACCTTCCAAGTTTCGCAAGAATTGGCAAGCAAAAGTGCTGATGTAATACCTATCATTAGTGCAAGTATCGAACAATGGAAATGTGGATTTCCAATGCCTACACATGTTAATTTTAATGTCAGCCCTACACCTGTTTACATTGCCCCCAATCCCCCATTGAGTATAACGAGTGATGGGGTAAATAGTATATTTCTTTCTGATAATGGGTTTTCAACCCCAACTATTGCTGCCAAAATATTTGCATCTTACAATTATAGCTTAGCGTATAGTTATGGGGGAACTCGAGAAATTGACTTTTTTAATGAAATAGACATATATGTTAGGAGAGATTTATCGGTAGTTGACCCAGTCAATCATCCTACTTTAGATTGGTATTGGGGATTAAATCCATTAAATGCGCCTTCAAGTCTTTTGGACTTTTATACAGTTATTTTGCACGAGTTAGGACATGCAGGAGGCTTAGAACATGTATTAGATTCTAACAAGGTGATGACTACCCAAACCTTTTTTACGGATGGGTTGGGCAATGGATTTTTAAGGATTTTGCATCCTTATGACCAAGAAGCAGGGGTTGATGTGATGAATCATAACCCTATAGCCTTACCTCCCCTTGGTAATCCTAACGCTGGGCTGTATTTCCCAATGGTGCCTGTTACTTGTACTAATAGTGTTGAAAGTCCGATAGAAAGATTCAATTTTTCTGTTTATCCCAATCCAACGCATAACTATTTTAGCGTAGAAATAAATGTTAAACAATCTGAAAATTTCAGCATTAGCTTAATAAACACTATAGGGCAAACGGTTTTGAATAAACCGTTTGGGAAACTTACTCAAGGCATATACAAAGAGAATATTTTCAGCCATTACAGCGCGGGAATTTATTACCTTGTAGTTAAGTCAAATAATCATTATTTGTCTCAAAAACTAATCATTGAATAATAATGAAATCACTTATTATGTTTACCGTAATTATGATTTCTCTATTAAGTTGTAGCTTAATATTTCATCATAAAAATGGAAATAAACGACACAAAAAAATGGATAATTGTGTTCTAATGCTTGATTTTTTTGAAAAATACTGGGCATATGACACTATTTCAAAGGTGTATTACATAGAAGACGTATTTAGGACAAATCCAAAATATCAAAATGTTGTTTTTGATACTTTGTTCTATCAGTGCATTCAATGTTGTATAGGCAAAACACCTAAAGAAATAGTGGGTGTTTGGGGTAAGCCTCTTTCTTGTAATAAAGATAGCACACAATTGACTTACTATTTTTATTTGGATAAGAGTAAATCTAAAAAATACTCAGAGGGGTGTATGCTAAAAATAGACTCCCCCTTTGAGGCTAAAATAGATTATATTGAAACTACATATGGAGATAATATTGTATATACATTTGTTAATAAGAAATACAAACAAACTAAAAAAAAATAAAATCGCAGAACAAAGAGATTGCCGCAAATTTTCGCTATCCGAACCCGCAGGGCGAACAGCACAGCAAAAAATCGGCAATCTTAGTCGTTCTCTGCCACGACTTAAAGCATTAGTTGTCAAGCACTTTGGTTAATCAAAATTTGGGAAAAAAGGCTTTTATCTCCATTTCATTACGATAAAACCCTTTTTCCCCAAATTTTGTAGAAAAAGTATAGCTTGAAAATTGATGTTTTATGAAAAACTCCTAACGACTGATTTTAGGGCAAAAGTTCTTTGGAAAGTAGGGATT
>JAYUZN010000176.1:0-3368 GCA_043751755.1 Bacteroidota bacterium
GCTTTTATCGTAATGAAATGGAGATAAAACCTTTTTTCCCCAAATTTTGATTAACCAAAGTGCTTGACAACTAATGCTTTAAGTCGTGGCAGAGAACGGCTGGCATTGCAGAAGTGCCGCCGAGCTTAGGGCTTGTGTTTCGGCTGGGCGGCATTTTCGGCAATGCTTATGTTGTCAGATGTTTTTATTTTACTCAACAATTAATGTTTCAGAGATAGATTCTTCGGATTCTCCTTCTTCAGAAAATATTACAGTAACATAATAAACACCTGGTTCATAGTTGTCAAGAGGTAATTCGGTAGTAGCTGAGGTAATTTCAATCTGCTCAGAAATAGTCATATCTTTGGAAGTTATGTAGCAAGCAATTACATTATTCGCCTCTATTCCTATCAACTCCAAAGTAGTAGTACCTTGAGCTGGGTTTGGGGAAAATGCAAGCCTTTTAGGTGCATTATTATTACAGCCTTGAGACACTCCTCCATACTTTACAGGACTTACCCCACAAGTATTTGTGGCTCTGACATTGTAAGATATTGAATAAGGAACATTTGCGGCACATCCGCTAACCCCTTGAGTATTATATTGTTGGTTGCCTGCAAGGTTCCATGAATAAGTAGTTGCTTTTGATGCAACATTACAGATAGCTACTAAATCATAACAAGCCTCACAATTCTGGGTTAGCTTTGTAACACTTGATATAACTGGGACACCTAACCAGATGCCTTTTGTATAGGTCTTGGTTAAATTACCTGTCCCCCCTGGCAGGTTATTAGGGTAAGTAACCGTTAATGTCAAACTATATGCGCCAGAAGGAGTATTAGGCGAAAAAGAGACATTGAGAAAATGCCCCCAATCTTCGGGGTTGTTGGTAACAGAAGTTGTAATATAACTACTGTTGCTACTTGTAAGGGAATAACTTACAACAGGATAACAATCCAAAAAAGGATGAATAATGGGTGTATAGTCTCCATTTACCTTGCAACTTAAAGTATTCATATTCGTAAAGACAAAAGACCAATTCGGATTAGGGGTATAATCATATCCTGAACATCCTCCATAGTTCAACAATTTCCTCAAATTATCTCTTTCTCCAATATTGCCCGAAAGGGGGATAGTAGTACGAAAGGCGAAAAACCCATTGGGGTCTAAGGCTTTTACTTTTTGTTGAGCATAATGTAACCAATATTTTCGATACCAACTGGGCTGATGTTCTAACCATGCTATTTCCCAATATCCCCAAGGAAATGCTATTTCATTCCAATTTACTTTATCTGTCTGCACTTGGGCAGAAGCTGGAATAGGAGTATTGTCCAACGTTACAAAATAAGGCGATGATGTACATATCCATCCATTTGGATTCATCCCACCTTTACTCTTGCCATACATGTTATTGTAATATTGATTCCAACAGTTTTTTACAAGGTTATTCGGTTGATAAGGATAAGGACTTTGATAGGAGTTGTTATAGGGGTTGCTAAACATATAACCATTAATGCCAGCAGTACAACAATCACTTCCAATCGAAGAGGTACACCATAAGTTACCGACAACAGGGCGAGATAGGAGCGGTCCATTGTGAATATCAAAAATAAGGTGTCGCTGAACAGAAGGATTCGCTGTAAAAAAAGCTTCAACTAAATCATCGATGTCTAAATAATTTTGTCCATTATTGACATAATTTGGATTTTTAGGCAACAAATGGCTCTTAGCATTACCCGCCGCAAATTGATTATGAAATGAAGATTGAGTAAGAGGGATATAATATTCCCCTTGCGCTTCTTGGGCAACGATACAAAACTTCCGTCTTGCATTTTTCGCAGCATACTTTTTGAGTGCTTTAACAGTTCTGTAATATCCAATGTTACCAGGGTCATTTTCATTCATAACCACCCCCAAATTCAGGTATTCATATCCTCTATCTATATACCTTGCTGCACGTTCAAATCTCCAATATTGGGATTGCTTACGGCTCATATCTGTAGCTTCAATACCATAAATGGTGCTAACTACTGGCAAAGGTGGATAACGCATAGAATCACCATGATAATACTGAGATGTAGCTGGAATAGGGTCTCCAAAATAGTTATATACCCAATCCTCAATTTTGTAAGGCGTTGCACCCACAATCGTTGTAACCTCAGGAATATATACGCCTACTATAATATCTTTAGGAATAAAATTTGTTGCTAGATTGACGGGGAGATTATGAATTGCCTTAGTTATATCCTCAGCTTGCGCTAATACACATCCTTCATAAAACCCCCAAGGAGAAGTTGAACACCATGAATCAGAGGCGAGTATAAGACGTGGTTGTATGGACTGAACATCTTGTAAGAACTGATTTTTCACACTAATATAGTCTATAGTTGCTGTAATAGGTCCTCCCGTTGCATTATAGGTATTGTTAGGATCAGCATCATAAGTAGAACAACTCCCAAAAGTTGCAAACCAAGGTTGTGCCATAAAGTACTCCATCTGCACCCTGCTCAAATGATAGTAATTATTCCCAGCATAATTAAATTCGCTGGTCGGAATCGTTGCACTTAAATTAGCAATCCCTGTTGTTGTAGCAACATTATTGGGCTGCGCCCACCCATTTAGATTCCACAACTTTTCATCATGAACAAAGCCGGGTGTGCCGCCACATTGAGCTTGTAAAAAATGGATAGAAAGCAAGCAGCCTAATACCAAAAATGAAAATTTCATAATATAAATGTTAAAAATGAAACAATAAAAATACAATCCCATAAAATGGGGAAATAATTAAAAATATATTGAGCGGTATTTAAGGTATTCTAATACCTAATCCCTCACCGTAATCAGAAAATCCGCTAGACGCACTAAATTTATAGTGTATATCTATCTGATTTTCGTCTTTTATATGTACTTTTAAAGACCAATAACCACTTCCTTGAAATGCAAATGTGTCTTTATCCAAATAAATCATTTCAATATTTGTATTATATATAATCAATTCTTTATCCTTTTTATCCTTTGTAAATTCAAATGTATCCACACGAGTATAAGGCGGCGTTCCTAAATCATTCGTATAAGTCATTAAAGCAGAATACCTACCTATAAGGGTATTGCGAGCCTTAACCGATTCCTTTTGACAGCTGTATAGTGCCAATACAAGAGAAATAATGAGTGAAACTTTAATTAATTTGTACATATTAAGTCGTTGTTAAAATGTTATTAAGATACAAATATACTCTTTTTTAATATCGTTTTGGATTTTAGTTTTCAGCTTTTATCCATCAATATCTGACAACGAAAATATTGCCCGCCGTAGCCACTTTTGGGCAGATTAGCAGCGTAGGGAAAAGTGGCTATGGTCGGCAATATAAATGTTAGCGGATTTATTTATT
>JAYUZN010000177.1:0-1681 GCA_043751755.1 Bacteroidota bacterium
TGATACTCAATAAAGGAGATAACATTACCCTGAATGTTCATAATGGGCTAAATACTGCTACGACTATTCATTGGCATGGCTTGCATGTAGCAGCCGAAAATGATGGCGGTCCGCACCAAATTATTCCTGCAAATACTACTTGGTCGCCCAATTTTACAGTGTTAAATGAGGCAGGAACTTTTTGGTATCACCCACATGGCGAAGGGAAAACAGACTTGCAGGTTGCCAAAGGCATTGCAGGCTTTATTTTGGTCAAAGATACAGTAGAAGCTATGTTAAATTTGCCCAGAAATTATGGGATAGACGATTTCCCGATTTTGATACAAACGAAGGCGTTTGATGTCTTGAAACAAATCGCGATAGCTACGGAAGAAGATACAGCCTTGTTTGTGAACGGCACTTTGCAGCCTTATTTAGACGTACCTGCGCAAGTTGTGCGGCTACGTTTGCTCAACGGTTCGTCTATGCGTTCTTATATGTTAGGGTTTACAAATGATATGACTTTTCAGCTCATTGGCACAGATGGTGGTTTGTTAGACGCGCCTGTTTCCTTGACTCGTCTTAGAGTATCGCCCGGAGAAAGGGCTGAAATTTTGGTAGATTTAACGGGAAAAATGGGGCAGTCTTTTTCCTTAAAAAATATAGGTGCGGATTTGCCTAATGGCATTTATGGTGCGGCAGATGTGGGAAATGGCATGGCAACGATTCCCGATTATAACTTAAATCCCTTAAATGGAGCGAATTATGATATGTTAGCCTTGAATGTTGTCGCTCAAACAGCGAACCCTATTACGACTATTCCGAGCAGCTTAGTTGCTCAAAATGCTTGGAATCCTGCGACTGTTACGCAAAACAGGACTTTTACCTTTGCGCCAGAAGTCATGAGTCCTGCCACTATGGTAGAAGGTCCTTTTGTTATAAATGGAAAAATGTTCAATATAGATAGCATGGACATTGTGGCACATTTGAATACAGTAGAAAAATGGAAATTGGTGAATAATACGCTTGTAGCTCACCCTTTTCACATACACGATATGCACTTTTTTCTCACAAGCATCAACGGAAATCCTGTGCCAGACTTTGAAAAAGGCAAAAAAGATGTTGTGTTAGTCATGCCAAATGAATATGTAGAATTTATTACAAAATGGGAAGATTTTGCGGATAACATGACTCCCTATATGTATCATTGCCATCTCTTGCACCACGAAGATGATGGCATGATGGGTTCTTTTTTGGTGATAGATACTTTGAATACAAGTATTCCTTTTTCGATTGAAAATGAGGGTTTTATACTATTTCCAAACCCTACAGAAACCGAGTTTCATATTCAATCTACAGGAAATGAAAGCCTTTTCTACCTAAAAATATGCGATTTTGAGGGCAGAAAAATAGCCGATTTCTACCCTGAAAACGAGGTGATAGAGGTTCGCAATTTGGCAGCAGGTATGTATATCTTGCAATGTTATAATAAAAAAGGAGGAAATATATTTATGCAGAAATGGATAAAACGGTAATGTGAAGGCGAAAAATGCTCATTTAAGAACAAAAATAAAATAACTTGACATTTTTCTCACCACTAAGGCACTAAGGAATGAAAATTGAATAAAGTAACAATTTTATAGTCCCGTAGGGACGGCGATATTTATAGAAAAAACATGCCAACCCCTCCCTCTTTTTTTTA
>JAYUZN010000178.1:0-14399 GCA_043751755.1 Bacteroidota bacterium
AATTCTATTTTTATGCAAACTAAATTATACTTTATCTTACTTTCCCTATTCTTTTGGATAGGCACAACTCAAGCCGAAGATTGCGAGAAAGCCAAGCAATTATTGGTAGAATCGACAAAGGCAAAAAACCTGTATGGGCGCACAAGCAAAGTGCAAGAAGCCCTCAAACTTTGTCCAGATGCGGATATTCCACATTATGAATTGGGCTTATGTTTGGAAGAAAAGCAAGACGAATCGGGCAGTGGCATATATGGCTACAAAACGGCAAAAAAGGAATACCTCAAAGTGCTGCAAATCAATCCCAATCATATAGGGGCGTATTTGCATTTGGGGGGCATAGAATATGTGTTAGGCAACCTTGACAGTGCCACGTATTATTATCACCTTTTTTGGCAAAAAGATACTATCCACAATGACACGATTCTGCGTAGTGTGCAAACCATGCTGGGAAAATGTGCGTGGCTCTCTGTTTTTCCAAAAGGGAGTATCAAACTATCTACCCTGCAAAAAGACCCTGACAGGCATACTGCCGCCCTCAATTTTGGCATCAGAACGGCTGCTACTGTAGGACAGGTTGCCTTGAATGTAGGCAGTGCATTTGGCTCATGGGTAGGGGTAGGAAGTGCAGGGGCGGTTATTCTTTTGGCAGGCGTTAAAGAAGCAGGGAAAGTCCACTATTCAGACCTCGATAAGTATATCAAAGAAAAGAATAATGCCAAAATTTATACCGAATCTAAGGAAAAACTATTGGTAGTTGTTCAAAAATATGGGCTTTCTTCGTCAGACATTCCCAATCTTCTGCAAATGCACTTTGAGTCGGGGTTGTACACTCATATTGCCGATAGCTTGCTCATGCCTTTTGCGGCGCAATACGCCCACAACTTTGAAACGATACCCGCTATAGCCGAAATTGCGGATAAAGGGGCATATCTGAAAGCCCTGTTATGGGTGGCGAATGATGCAAAAAAGCATCATAGATACGGTTTTGCCCAAAGATACTACCTAAATGTGCAGCAAAATGCCAAGAATGGGTTGGCACAAAATCCTACGGGCAAGGTACTGGAGTACTACAATGGCTGCTTATTTTATAGCCAAATCGGGGTTTTATCTACCAAAATGGGGCTTCATGAGATATCGGGTTTAGCCGCACTCAAAGAGCTTATTGCTTTGAACAAAACCGTCTTGTCTTTGTTTCCTGATGAGGAAAATATAAAAATAACCATTGTAGAGGTGGCGAATGAAACCTTCCATCTCTATGAACCGGAAAGAGCTACAGATATAGATTTTGAATATTATCCGCTTTTCAAAGAATTAGCGGCTGCTTATCCCATTGTTTCCCCCTTAAATAAGGCAGTCATTGCGATAAGGACTCGTTGGGCTACCGTTCTTTTTTGGAATGAGGAACATAAAAAGGCTATCCAAGAATTTGAGGCTTTGAAAAAAGCAGATTATCAACTCACTACACAAAACCCCAATATAATTGGCTGTATCAAGATTTATATTGCCTTGAATCAGTTGGATAGTGCGGAATTGTATGCCCAAAATCCGCAAGTTGTTTATTCTTCTTCCTATCCTAAAATTCATTATAGACTGGCAGAAAAATATACGCAAATGAAAAATAACTATATGGCAAGCACAAAATGGCGGATTTATGATACTTGTACAATCAACACTATTTATCCCTTGCATCACGAACTCAATCTGGCGAAATTAGCCTTGTACGCACTCAATGATGAATCCGTTGTGACGCAATATCCGCTGGAAAACCTGATGCAAACTTGGTACAATTTGGCAGATACAGATATTAAGGGCTTTGAGCAAAACGCTGAAAACCTGATAAATATTCTCAGTTACATCAAGTCTCCCAAAGCCAAAAGCATTGCCCTGCAAATCGGGGAAATTGCCGCAAATCATCAAAGATGTGACAAAAGAATCGCAGAACTTTGTACCAAAGTGCAGTAGCTAATATCCGTTTAATTTACCCCTAAGGCAGTCATGCTTTAGGGATTCACACAATCATTTTATTTTTATGAAACAGCTAAGAATTTATGTATGCCTATTTTTGGCAACCGTTGCGGGCAATTTGTTCGGGCAATATAGTTTTGATACTTGGAAATATATAACGCCTCAGCCAGATTATCTGGGCGGCAAAGAGTTTAAGCTTTATGGAAACTCTTCTGGTAACTTTAAGACAATCGAAGAATGCGAAGAGACTGCAAATAAATTGGTAGCCAAAGGCGAAATTATGGTTAATAATTGGATAGAGAAGTCCCACAGGTGGGAAATCAATAAACCTTGTAGAGGAGAATCCTCTTCTTCTAACAGCAGCTTTTCCAACAGTGGCGGAAGTTCCTCCTCCTCAAATACCTACACCAAAGGCGGGAGTTCTTCTTCATATAGCAGCGGAAATTATCCAAACCCGTCTCACAATAACGGAAAAGCCCCAAATAGCCAAAGTACCCTTGTTACTCAAGGCGGGCAGGGGCAGCCTGTTCAGAAAACGGCAACTTCGCCCCAAAGTGCTTCGACAAATACCAACAATCCTTCTCCACAAGCCCGAGAATCCACTACCTCTTCCCCTCAGATTCAAGACCAATCAGCCAAAACTCAAGCCATCTATATAGGCTTAGAGGCGGGTCCTGCTATTGTAGATGCCGCCGAACTTTATGCCGAAGAACGCAAAGCCGAAAAAATGGCGCGTGAACAAAATAGCATAGAAGGAAAACCTACAAACTTGGGCAACTATGACAAATCTAAAGGCGATTGGGTGGTAAAAAACCAGCCAAAAACTACAGAAGAAAAGGGAGTGGGCAGCGAATATTTGAAGGAAGATTTGGTCATAAATGCTATTCAGGCTTTTTACTTAGGTGCCGAAGTCATGGCTTCGGATATATGGGAAGGTTCTACTTCTCTGGCATGGAATGATGCCATACAGTCGGGCAGCGATTTGATGGGCAAAGTAGATGACCTCAGTTTGATTGGCAAAATAGCGACTGCTTTTTCGGGGGATGATGTACAAAAGCAAGCTGAAACCTATAAAGATATTAGCCAAAGATTGGCGGCAGTCAATCCCATTTCAGGGGCTATTTTTTCGCGCACAGCTCCCCCTATTGACTTATGGACTCAGACATATAGCGCGGCACTTGGAGAGATGTCGGCACTTATAGACCCTCAAAAAGCTCCAGCCGAAGGTGCAATAGCAGCTCCTCTCCTCAATATGTATGGCAATATGGTAGGGCTGGGAAATCTGGGTACACATGTTCAACAAGCACGATTGGACGACAACAAAAGCTGGTCAGAACTCAAAGCGGAACATGGACTAAAAGAAGGAACGCTTAGGAGTTTTTGGAATTGGGCAACGGAAGATATCCGCTAAAACGGTTTTGCAGGTATATTTTGAACGGGGTAAATTTTCTTGTAAACATTTATATGAAATATCTTACTTTTTTCGTACTTATTTTGCCATTCATCGTATTTTCGCAGACCATTTCTAAAGAAAATACCAAAACGCTGCACCAAATCCTCAAAGATTTGTGTGTGGCAATTCCCAAAAACCAAACGACAGTTGCGGCGGAAGGGCATGTTTTTAAAGCAAAAGGACAAATATGGAATCAAGTCGTGCTGCTTTCTTACGAAGAACAAGCCGCTAAATGGCAGATGATAACAGGCATAGCCCATGATTTTCCTGTCATTTCTTTGAACGGAAATGAAGATTCTATGTATTACAGCTTTTTGCGAGTCCAAAACGAAACCCTTACAAAAGGCTGGAGTATTTCGGCAGAAGCTTCTGCCAAAGGGTTGATAAATAGGGCTTTATTTGTAAAAGGAGAGACACAATTCCAAATAGGAGTTTTAGCCCAAAATCCCAAGATTCATTGGCTCTCTTATTCACCAGCTGCTGCTTACGCTTTTTTTTTGATGAAGGAGGATACTGCCCAAAATTTCCAATCAGTCTTGTTATATAGCTACTCTACGCATGAGTTTGTTATGTCATTCAACTTTGCACAAAGCCCCAATGAATTGTCTTATTTGATGATGAAAGGCTTAGATAATAAATGGACAGAATGGCTTTTTTCTCCCAAAACAGGCAAAATTACGGGTATCATGCAACATGATACGATACCTGGCAGGTTACAAAAGGGTTTTTTTGATTTTTCGCATGATGGAATGTTAGATACTCACCTCAAAGTCTCAAAGACTCATAAAGAAATGGAAATATTTACCCAAAAAGAAGGGGAATCCCTCTCAAATGCAGCGATTATTTCCCTCAAAAAAGGGCTGACTTCGCAGATGAAACAATTTAACGACCTGTATTTGCCAGCTAAAGAAGTTATAGACGTATTGAAGCCTATAGGTACGCAATTACCACCAATCGTTAATCATTAATCATTTGCATGCTCCTCCCCTTCATTTTGGAACAAAATTTGGCATTATCCCCTTGTATAGCGCACTTGCAAAGCGAAGATAACTCCCTAAAAATAGGCAATTTCCTTTGTTTAGCTGTATTTTACGCAGTTTTCAATCTTTTCTCTATAACGCGAATCGCATTTCATGACCGCAAAATACTTCCCTAATTGGGCAGATATTCCCAAAACGGGTAAGGATTTGCCTACAAGCAAGAAAAGATTTTCTATTTGCCCAAAAAGCAGAACTATTTTTCGCATTTTTCAACCGCATCAACCTTTAATTTTCGGTGCATTATGTCTTTATCAATCACTGCCAAAAACATCAAGTTCCTTCAAGATGAAAGCGAGCATAATTACGTAGTTACAGTAAATCCTGCTCACAAATCGCTGAAAATCAGCATTGAAGGAAATTATGAGATTGCTCAAATGGGGCTACAATCGCACGCTTTTGCCCAAGAACTAATTCTTGAACCTGACAAGAATGTTTCTCCGCCCCGTATCGTCAAAATGATTCGAATACGCAAAAAACAGGGCGCAAATATGGGCAAAATAACGCATCAACTTGGAAATGATGCGCAGGTTTTATATGTCAATTTGCTGGCAGAGGGGAACCTGCCCATTGTTACAGCAAAAGTAGCGGAGAAAAAGGCAGAACCTGTTTTGCCCAAAATAGAACCTATGTTACCCAAAATAGCGGAGAAAAAGGCAGAACCTGTTTTACCAAAAGTAGAACCTATTTTACCAAAAGTGGCAGAGAAAAAAGTAGAACCTCTTTTACCCAAAATAGAACCTGTTTTGCCCAAAATGGAGGAGAAAAAAGTAGAACCTGTTTTAGCCAAAATAGAACCTGTTTTGCCTAAAATGGAGGAGAAAAAAGTAGAACCCGTTTTACCCAAAATAGAACCTGTTTTGCCCAAAATAGAGGACAAAAAAACAGAACCTGTTTTGGAAAAAAAACCTCCTATAACAATTCCTACGGTGAAAACGAACCGCAAGGAACTATTTTTCCCAAAAATCGAAGAAGGAGTAATGAAAAGTGAGGTGCTGGAACTGCATACAGCGGACTTGGACAAGGTACAAATTCAAGTTGCCGCACCTTTTCGGCTTTCTTTGGACAATCGCACCTATAGTCAAGTGCTTAATTTACAGACAAATAGCGCAGGAGATACCAAACAAATATATGTACAAGTGCTTGCGCTCAAAGCGGGGACTTATACTGCACAACTGAATTTCAAACATGCAGATAAGGTGCTTCATAGTGTTTTTGTAAAGGCAATTTGCGCAAAAACGGCTGGAATCCCTACAAAGACGGCTCAAAAACCCTCAAAACTTCCTTGGGCAGCAATAGCGGCTTTATTGCTTGTGTTGGGCTTAGGCTATTGGATTTGGAACGGGAAAAAAGATACTCCTACTGCCGCTACTTCTGCTACAGTATTGAGTACCAGCAATTTGGCTTTACCTGTAGACCCTTCTTGCAAACCGAGTTTGTACCAAAAATTGAAAGAAAAAACAGGCGCAATACGCTATACTTGTGTGGACAGGAATTGTGATACAGCCTTTGTGCGAGAAATTATGACCTTCGCCACAGGCAGCAAAGCCTTTAAATATGTGAGTGTACATGCCGCAGAAACGCCAAATGATTGCGGAGAATGGGTAGATAATTTGTTCAAAAACAATGAAATAGACATTATTTTTACGGATAAACCCTGCACAACGGGCAATATGGATATGTCAAACAGTGTCTGTGAAGACAAAAAATGTGTGTTTATGATTCCTTGTGGCAATAGTGAGGGCTTTCTCAAAGTGTTAAATAAAGAAATTAAGCGCAGAAAATCGGAAAAATCGAAGGCTGCGCTTAGAATCGTGCGAGGCGAATGGGGCGGGAACAGTTAGCAGTCATCAATTGGCTGCCTAAAATTGCTCTTTTTATCTGCGAAAATCTGCTTTCATCTGCGAAAATCTGCGTGAAATACCCGAAAACCTGCGTGAAATACAAAACACAAAATACAATGAAATACACCATTTTACCTATATTTATCTCCCTTTTATTCGCAAGTTGCGGCAGCAAAAGCGAAAAAGATTGGAACGGATTTGTTGCGCCGCAAAACATGGAGGTCAATGTCAAAGGCACGACTTTTATGCTCAAAGCCTTAGACACGATTGTGTTGGCAGACAATCACTATGTGCAAAAAGCCTTTCAAACCCGCAAATTAGCGGATTGGCTGGACGAAAACGACCTGTTGCGGGTGGGCATGGAGCCGGACGCGCCTCCTACTTATTTCACAAAAGGCGACAAGGAAACAGGCTTTGATTATGAGTTGTTGAAGCTCATTTTTGCGAAAGTGTTTCCAGATATAGAAATGGAGGCAAAAGGCTTTTCGTATGATACTTTGCATCAATTGATGTTGCAGCCCAATCCGCAAATCGAAATCATGGCTGGCGGCTATGTGGCAGATACTTCTTTGCCCAATGTATTGTGGACAAAACCCTATCTCACTTTTGGTTATGCCTTGATAACGAGAGAGATAGACAAAAATAAATATACGGATTTGCTTTCTCTCAAAGGGCAAAAAGTGGGCGTATATGATGATGGAATCGCCGAACTTTGGCTGCGCAAAAATGTGCCAAGTGTAGGAACCATTGTAAAAGCCGTAGATAACACTGATACGCCTACTTCGGATTGGATGAAAATGTTGGTGATGGGCGAGGTAGATGCGGTTGTGTATGATTATCCTTTTGCGGTGCAGGAAATCGGAGATTATGATGACGTTTTGACGATAACGAACAAGCGGCTCAATGCCCCAAATGACTTGATAGGCTATTCTTTTGGGATTCCTGCGGGAAATAAAAAGCTGCTCAAAAAGATAAATGAGGCGATAGAAGAGGTAAAACGGTCGCCAGATTATGGCAATTTAGTGGCAGCTTTTATTCCCAATCCCGATATAGGAAAAGCCATTGCAGCCGCCGATTTGCCCAATATAAAGGATAGAAATCTGGCGTTAGGAACTGCCAAAAATGAAACTTCTTCGGATGATGATGCACGCAAACAAGCCGAAAAAGAACAAAAAGAAGCCAAAATTGACGGATATAATGGCAAGGTGCATCGGGTGAAGGAGGGCGAATCTTTGGCTACGATTGCGCAAAGAATGTTGGGAAGCCCAGATAGGTGGGAGGAAATTTATCTAATGAATCCGCATATTGCAAGCCCCGATATTATTTATACAGGGACTTTGCTCAAAATTCCTGCCTATAACATGGTAAAATCGGAGGATAAACGGTGGTAGCACGCCGATTTTCGCAGATGAAAGCAGATAGCGCAGATAAAAAATACATCTGCGAAATCCGCTTTCATTTGCGTTTATCTGTGTGAAACCCGTAATTTCTCGAAAAAAGCCGCCGTTTCCGCTTTCTTTTCTGGCGCATTTATATCGAAATACCAATAATTCTCATAGTCTCCCATGTTCATAAAAGTCTGCATGGTGCCTTGCGACTTATGTTCAGCGATGAGCCAATTTGCGACAATCTTGTAATTGAGCTTATTTTTATAGCCAAACCCCTGCGTTTTATCGAATTGAAAACTAAATTTTCCCTCTTTGATAGCCGTTACAGGATAATTTGGCAAGCCTGTAAAGACCTTTGCAGCAGCCGTATCGGTTTTTGTGCCGCCCGAAACGCCTAAGACTATCGGCTTTTTGGCAGTTGCAGGTAGATTTTTGACCGTTTCTAAGGCTAAAATGGAAGCCGCTTTATGATGCCCATGCGTTTCAGGCGTAGGCAGAAGGCAGAAAACATAGTCATATTGGTTTTTCAGCATCAACTTTGTAAGTTGTTTGCGCACTTTTTCCACCGCCCACACCGAAGTCAAAACCGTATCGGGGTCTAAGGTATAATGCGTATCTAACTGATTGAAATGATAGATTTTCTCAATCCCTACCCAATGGCAGCCTTTTTTAAGTTCTTTTTTGCGGATTTTGGGCAGGTATTTTCGCCCAACGGCTTCATCTGTGAGTTTTTGCCCATAAATATCTTCTGCCAGCAGCGAGTATTTATAGCCTGCCTCGCCATTCGTAACCACCACAAGTTCGACAATTCCGCCCATTTCCTTCGTGATTTTGTAAGCCGTAGCCGCCACACTTCCCTCGTCATCGGGGTGTGCATCTACAATCAGCACGCGAGGCGATTGGGCAAAAGAAAGGAAAAACAGGCTTGTAAAAAGACCAAAAAGTGTTTTTTTCATGGAAAAATAGGTAGAATTTCACGCAGATTTTCGCAGAAAGAAGACGCAGATTAACGCAGAAAATAGTTCGGCACTTCGACTACGCTCAGTGTCCATCTCACTATCCACATTTGCGAAAATCTGCGGTTAAATCTGCGGAAATCTGCGCGAAAAAAAATCAAGAAACATTAAAAGTTGAATCTATCCCTGCTTTCCACGCCAACATTCCGCCCGTCATGTTGCGCACATTTGAGAAGCCATTGTTTGCCAAAAACTGCGTAGCCTGTCCACTTCTGCCGCCTGACCGACAAATCAACACAACTTCTTGGTCTTTGATAGCTGCTAATTCCGCCAAATTTGCAGGAATTTCGTGCAGGGAAATGAGTTTTACCCCGTCTAAATGCTGCGCCTCCCATTCGTGAGGGTTGCGCACGTCTATCATAATCGGGGCAGTGCCAGCGTCTATGCGGGCTTTTAAGTCTTGTACGTTGATGTCCATTGTGGAATTGTGTGTTATGTTATTATTGTTGATAATACGGTTTACTGAGTTTTTGTTGCAAGTAATCAATGGCAACCATACAGTATTGGGAAAAACCTTTGGTGTTGTTCGCATCTTTGACAATACGAGATTGCAAGTATTTCACTTCTTGTTCCATTTCCATTTTGTTCCATTTTTTGTTTTTGCGCAACCTATCTATTAATCTGTCCACAACTACCTGCCTTGCCCTACAAAGTTGGTCTGTATTGAGTTGTAAAATATTGTCTAATTCATGCTGTATTTCTGCCGCATTTTGCGTTTTTGTTGCATAAATTTCATATCCCCCGCCCGTTTTTTTGCGATAGGAAATCATTTTCTCACAATCCGATTGGCTTGGATTCATAAATACTAAAGGAGCATTTCCTCGTAAACCACTACAATCTCTCACATTATCCCTACAAGTCGCAAGCATATTCAGGAAATTCAGTTCATTATCTTTATGTTTTTGGGCAGGATAAGGAGAATCTTTATGCCTTTTTTGCGGAATATAATGCTCAACAGTTATAGTTTCCAGATGAATATCCCGATTGCAATAGGCACAAATCCAGCCTTGTTCTTCTGCTAAGGCTTTCTTCAACAACTTATCTTCGCCATGAACATAACCTTTATAAGTTGGTTTTGCTATTTTAATTTTTCGGTACTCCTTCAAGTCCTTTGGCTCGTTTTTTAGGAATTTTTGAATATGTTTCATGTTAAACCCGTTCATTTAATAAATCTTCAAAATAAAGAGTTGCTCTTACGACTTCCTCATCTAAGCTTCCCCATTTTGCTGCCATTTCCTGAAGTAATTTTTCGGCATTTTGCACATTTTCTGCTTCAACCGCTTCATAAAAATCCCCCAACATCTTCATATCTTCCAAAGGACGTTCTTGTATGCCAAACACCTCTCTCAGCAAGGCATTTGTATCTCTCCCTTGTGTAGCACTTTGAACGGCAAAGGCTTGAAAATCTTTGAGTAAAAAAATCGCCTCTTTCGGAACGCTGCTAATAATTTGGGGTGAATGTGTGCTAACAATAAACTGCACATTCGGAAAGGTTTTTGTCAAGTTTGGCAAGATTTCGCGCTGCCATTTCGGGTGAAGGTGCGTCTCGATTTCGTCTATGAGGACGATGCCAGGGAAGGCTAAAATGTCGCCTGTATCTTCTTTGAGAGGCGGGGCAAAAGCATCTACAATTTGTCCAATTATATTAATTGTTTTTTGTTCGCCTTGAGAAAGTTGCTCAAAATTTAATGTTATTTCGTTTTTGATAAAAAAAACGGCTAAATCTGTAATGCTATTGCCTATTTGTGTATCTATTTTTATCCCAGAAAATGCCATAATTGCCTTTTCCACAGCTTCTTTAGGGCTATAATCAACCTTATATTTTTTTATCATATACACATCATATAATACTAAATCTTTGTACCATTTTACAAATGTATCAATGTCGTAAATAGGAATAACCTCTTTCGGTTCATCGAAAACATTTCGCCTTGTTTGTATATTGGGCATTGAAATCTCTGTAAGCAGCTTTTTTTTGGCATTTTTTAGCCCTTGATAAAGGGGATATACCTTTCTCCAATATTCTTGCGAATCTAGGCGAAGGTATTCATTATTCTGTTCATTATCATAATAATATTCTGAAACGTACAAGCCACTAAGCCCCCATGAAAAAGTAGCGTTGCTCCCATTATTTATTTCAATAAAAATAGCAGAAGTTTTAATATCTGTGTCTTTTTTCTGTTTACTTTTCCAAAAATCAGATTTATATTGATAAGAGGTAAGATGAGCATATGTAAGCATCTGTATTGCCTCCAAAATACTCGTTTTTCCACTTCCATTTTCGCCAATCAATACACACAAATTTCCCGTTGGAAACTCCAGCGTAAAATCTGCGAAACCTGCATAGTTTTTGAGTTCAAGACGTTCTATGTGCATATTTTTGTGTGAAAAAGGTAATTTGTGGGCAAAGGTACGAAGAAAAATGCGTTTTATAGTTTGACAATGAGATAATGTATTGATAGAGTTGCAGGGTGCGCATCTTTGAAAGGTGCGCCACCCCTATTAAACGCAAATTTTCCTGTAAACATGTCATTTCTTCAAGAAATGACATGTTTACAGGAAAATTTCTCCTGTTCAAAATATAAGTGCGCCCCCGCTCAATACAACTATTCACTGCACTTCCCAGACCTTATACACCCTTTGTCTTTGCATTTCGGCAATAATATAATACTTGCCTGTGGGCAAATTTTCGCCATATTTTATCAAAAGGGGGCTATTTTTTGCTACAAAATCATCAAATAAAATGCCTTTGTCGCGAAAATGCTCATCTGTGAGGCGAATGAGAATATGTTGCGCTGTATTTGCCGAAAAACGAAAAGAAAGCTCTGCCTCTTTGCGGGTATCTTGCACAAAATTGAGGCTAAAATCGCCGCTCACTTCTCCCGTAGAAGTCTCCACAATCGGCGAATAAACGACATTTCTAAACTTATCCGTATTTTTTATCCGATAATAATAACGGCTATCTTTTTGCACATTTTTATCGTAAAACACATATTCTGATAGGTTGGCAGTCGTTTTATGGGCGGCGATTTTTTCTACAGACTCAAAATGCTCGCCATCTACGCCCCGCTCAATTATATGGGCAAAACAATCTTCCTCAAAAGTCGTCTGCCATTTCAACGTAACAATCCCATCTATTGCATTTGCCTGTAAATCAGCGTATTCTACCGCAGGAAAAAGGTTTTTTTTGCGCGAAGTTATCTGCCATTTTCCCCCAATCTGCACCAACGCCATCGCAGGGTCTAAAGTAACGTCCAGAGATTGCCAAGCAGGGTGGCTTGCGGGCGGAATTTCTACCACAATTTTATCCCCTTTATCCGTAATTAATTCCCCTTTGTCGGGCAAAAAGCGCGCCCTTCCTTGCCGACTGAAATAAATGGCATCTACGATTCGGAGGCTTTTGTCCAATAAAACGGCATAATCCGCTACTTCTCGGTCGGTCTGAAGTCGTATCAAAAAGTCGGGCAATTTCTGGTATTGAATGTCCAATATTTCGGGCGAAATGGCAATTTTCCCCATTCGTAGAGAGCTATAAGGCGGCAAAAGGGTCTTTTCGGGCAGCCGCAAAATATATGCACGCGTTACGATGAGGTAGTTGCTGAGATTCGCAGCAGTCGGAGACTCATTGAATAGCTCCAAACGGTGGTTGTCATCTTTTATGAAATTGCCGTAAATGTATTTGGAAAGATATACTTTTTGAGAAAAAAGCAAAGACGGAAGGAGGAAAAAGAGGAGGATATGACGCATTTTTGTTACCTTTGGCACGCAGATTTGCGCAGATGAAAAGCAGATTTCGCAGATGTAAACATAAAACGACATAGATTTTCCTTAAATTTTCCTGTAAACATGTCATTTCTTCAAGAAATGACATGTTTACAGGAAAACCTACCCCGTTCAAAGTATAAAAAGCAAAGATATACATTTTACGGCAAACGGGGTAAATTTCCTTATTTATACGAAAAATGCAATACCTGAATGTATTTTGCGCTACCTGTAGCTTAGGCTTTAGCCTGAGTTTTTAAAAATTTGCTCGTCCCTGTCTAACGCAAGCTAAAGCATGCGCTACACATACCGCAAATTTATCTGTTTAGATTATTGATTACGATAAACTAAGGATTAAAAAATAAATAACTTGACGATTGAGTTGCAAGAGTCATTTTGAGTATTTTTTAGTTCGGCTTTGCTCACTACAAGCAGTGCCGTAGGCACAAAATATTTATAGCCCCCCATATCCCCCCAATTTATTGCGTTTTTTGTGCTTGCACAAAAAACAAGAGGGGGAGCGGGGCATTTTTTTTCTATAAATATCGCGTCCCTACGGGACTATAAAATCATCAACTTATTTACGTTTCATTCCTAATATCAACTCTCAACTTTCAACTACTTATATCATACAAACAACATGAAAATAGGCGTTCTCGGAAGCGGTGCCATGGGCAGTGGTATCGCACAAGTAGCCGCAACTGCGGGCTACGAAGTCATCATTTTTGATGCAAATGCCGCCGCTTTGGAAAAAGCAAAACAAGGCTTGCAAGCCATGCTCACCAAACTTGTCGAAAAAGGCAAGATGTCTGTTCAAGAACGGGAAAATATATTTGGGCGAATCTACTTTGGTGCGCAAATGACCGATTTTGCTGATTGTCAGATGGTTATAGAAGCAATTGTAGAAGATTTGGCAATAAAACAAGCCGTTTTTCAAGACTTGGAGAAAATCGTAGGCACACATTGCCTCTTGGCGACTAATACCTCTTCCCTTTCGATTGCTTCGATTGCCGCAGCTTGCCAACATTCTGGACGTGTTATAGGCATTCATTTTTTCAATCCTGTGCCTTTGATGGAATTGGTAGAAATTATTCCTGCGGTGCAAACGGCAGACGAGGTGCTGGAACAAGCCACTCTTTTTGTCCAAAAGCTGAAAAAAAGAGCGGTTTTAGCGAAAGATACGCCGGGTTTTATTGTCAATCGGGTGGCGAGACCCTATTATGGCGAGGCGATTCGCATCTTAGAAGAAGGCGTTGCCGACATTGCTACGATTGACTGGGCGATGACGGCGTTGGGCGGCTTTAAAATGGGGCCTTTCACCCTCATCGATTTTATAGGCTCTGATGTAAACTATCGCGTTACAGAATCTATTTGGACACAATTTTTCTATGAGCCTCGTTTCAAGCCATCTTTTTCGCAAAAAAGGCTGTTTGAAGCGGGTTTTTTCGGAAAAAAAACAGGCAGAGGGTTTTACAATTATGCAGAAAACGCACCGAAATGGGAACCTACCAAAAATGAAGATTTGGGCAATTATATAAAATTCCGGATTCTGGTGATGCTTATAAATGAGGCTGCTGATGCGGTTTTGTTCCAAATTGGCACTGCCGAAGACATAGATTTAGCCATGACAAAAGGGGTAAATTATCCGAAAGGCTTGCTTGCATGGGCAGATGAAATGGGCATTGCGAATGTGGTGGAGCGATTAGACGCTTTGTACGACATCTATCATGAAGACCGCTATCGATGCTGCGCATTGCTGCGAATGATGGCAAATCGAGGGGCGAGTTTCTTTTAGTTCACGCAGATTCTCGCAGAAAAAAGACGCAGATTTTCGCAAATGTATATTTTACATCTGCGTTAAATCTGCGTCCCCATCTGCGCAAATCTGCGTGAACCCCAATACTAAAAAAAACTACACGCTTTTGGCAAAATAA
>JAYUZN010000179.1:0-1718 GCA_043751755.1 Bacteroidota bacterium
GAAGGCAATTGGGCAAATGGCAAATGGGACGGGGAAGGCAGGCTTGTTACGCCCGAAGGAGAGGTTTGGGTAGGCACATTCAAGGATAACGAAGGCAATGGCGCGATGAAGGTAACCCGCAAAAATGGCGAACAATTGGAGGGAACGATGGTAAATAGCGTTTTTTCGGGAGAGAGGGGCATCTGGGAAAAAGCGGACGGCACAACTATCAAAGGAAAATGGGAAAATGGTCGCCTTATGAAATCGGGGGCTGTGAAGGTAGAAACCGAAAAAGGAGTCTATGTGGGCAATATGGTCAATAATAAACGGGAGGGCTATGGCGCGTTTTCTTTTTATGATGGACATAATTATGAGGGCGAATGGCTGGCAGGAAAACGTACAGGAAAGGGCAAAATGACCTATCCGAGCGGCAACGTATATGAGGGCGAATGGCTTGCAGATAAAATGAACGGAAAAGGAAAGCTCATTTTCAAAAATGGTACGATGTATATGGGGGATTTTGCAGGAAATGAGTTTAGTGGAACAGGTACGATGATATACGCAGACGGCAGGGAATATCAGGGGGAATGGAAAAATGCGAAAAGAAATGGCACAGGCAGGCTCACTTTTCCCAATGGCTACTACGAAGGCGAATGGACAAATGGCGAAATGACAGGCAAAGGCGTGATGAAATATCCTACAGGAGAAATCTACGAAGGGGCTTTTTTCAATGGAAAAAGGCAAGGCGAAGGCAAAATAACCGACCCCGAAAAAATGGTCTATGAAGGGGATTTTGAAAATGATAGGTATATGGGAAATTAAGGAATAAGGAAGGGGAATGTTTCCATTTGTAGCAGTACTTACGCAAAATCTATATTTATGCCGTCATATAGTAGCCCTTTGCCATGGCAAAGGGCTACTTTGTTATCTGTTGTGACCTAAATAATTACCTTTACCCTAAAAATAAATGCGTATCTTTGCGCTTTACATACCTATCTACAAATTAGATTACAATAATACCAATATAACATGGCTTTTTTTGGCTTTTTTGGCAATAAAGAAAATAAGGACAAACTCGACCAAGGATTAGAAAAAACCAAGAAAAGTTTTTTCTCCCGTATCGCAAATGCCGTAATGGGCAAAACCAAAGTAGATGAGGAAGTCTTAGATGATTTAGAAGATGTACTCATTGCAGGAGATGTGGGCGTGCCAACGACTTTGAAGATTATCAAAAACATTGAGGCACGTGTGGCAAGAGATAAATATGCCACAGCTTCGGAATTAGAGACGATTCTCAAAGAGGAGGTAGCTTCGCTCATGTTGCGCCATACAGAGAAGGAGGAGGTGGACTTTGAAGTGCCAAAGGTACTCTATGACGGGAAAAAAGTACCCTATATTATAATGGTCGTTGGCGTAAATGGGGTAGGTAAAACGACAACAATCGGCAAACTCGCCCATCAGCTCAAAAATAAAGGTTATTCTGTGTTGCTCGGTGCGGGCGATACTTTTCGGGCAGCAGCAGTGGCGCAACTCAGTTTGTGGGCAGAAAAGGTAGGAGTCGCTATTTTGGAAAAAGGAATGAATGCCGACCCTGCGGCGGTAGCGTATGAAGCCGTTGCGGAGGGAATCAGAATCGGGGCAGATGTGGTGATTTTGGATACGGCGGGGCGTTTGCACACCAAAATCAATTTGATGAATGAGTTGAGCAAGATAAAACGCAGCATGACAAAGGCTTTGCC
>JAYUZN010000180.1:0-2305 GCA_043751755.1 Bacteroidota bacterium
CTCACGATGATGGAGGCAAGGGCAAATGGCTTAAATGAATTGGCAAGCATTGATAACAATCGGCTATCGCCTATGTTTATTTATAATCACATCAAAAAACCGGGAGATTGTCGTCAGGCGACTTCGAGCTTGACCGATGGCTTGGCGTTTGTGAAAAAAACGGGCGTTTGCGAATATAGCAGCTATCACCCATCAGATTGTGGCACTATGCCCGGCGATAATTTATTGGCACAAGCCCTTGACCACCGCATTTCGGGCTATTTCAAACTGTTTAACAGAAGTGAACAGACTTTAAATGCAGATTACGTGGTCAAAAATGTAAAACAAGCCCTTATTCAAGGAAAACCCATTGTGGTAGGCATGAAAGTGAGTTTGGAAAATTTTTGTGGCTATCATTATTCTCAAGAAAATCCCTACCTTGACCCCTACACTACGGGCAAAACCTACGGACATGCGATGGTTGTGATAGGGTATGATGATGAAACAGAGAGTTTTGAGTTGCTCAATAGCTTTGGTACAGATTGGGGAAATGCAGGTTTTTGCAAAGTTAAGTATGAGGATTTTGCTCAAGATGTAAAATATGGATTCGTCATGTACATAGACAAGGCACTTCAAGTTACAAGTAGTTCTTTGGCGGCAAATGTGGGTTTTGGCTACAAGGCGCAAAGCGATACAAAATGGACTGCCGTAACCATGCGCGATAGTTTGGGGCTTTTGTACCTCAACAAATCCATCAAAGTAGGAGATGATGTGTCGTTTCGGGTAAGACCTGCCCAAAACTGCTATTTATACGTCCTTAGCACAGGCACAGGCGAGGCACTTAGCCTCACTGTTCCCAAAAGAAACCCTGTAGCAATGGATTCCCTTTTGGTTTTTCCCACCCAAAACAGAATGTATATTGATAGAAAAGGCAAACACTATTTGTGTATTCTTCTCTCGACAAAGCCTATAGAGGATATCAATCAGCTCACAAGTCAAGGGATAAAAGGCGGTGGCTCTATTCTGGCATTGTTAGAAAGTTATTTTCCGGATAGAATTGTGGATAAATCGCATATAGATTTTACGCTAAATGGCAAAAAAATACGGACTTCAAGTCAGCTGTTTGGGGGCTATAATATTGTACCCATTATAATAGAGATAAAGGGAATTTAACGTAGCTACCATTTTTTAAATGGCAGTAATGCTTTTTCCAAATCGTTAGGTTATTTATTTGCTATCCCCGATATTATAAAATGAAAAAGCAGGCTGAATTACTTCAGTCTGCTGCCTATTTTTTGACCATATTCAATTAAAAATGGCTTATTCCATGCTTTCTACAAGGTTTTTGAGGGGTTTGAGGTAATCCTCGTCCCAGCCCAAATTGATTCCTTGAAAAGACTTATCGGGAATACCATTGTGGATTACTTGTAGCACCGTTCCATTACCCTTTGCTTTGAGGGTAAACACCACCTTTGAAGGCTTTTCCCATGACTCCTCTTGCCAATCCTGCACAATGCGGTCGGGGGTAATCTCCAAATTATGACCATATACAGAGCCATTCCAAAGAGAGAAATCTCCGCCCGGATTAAGGTTCATTTCCACTTCTGAGCCAGACCAAGCAGCAATCAAATCCAGCTGCGTAAGTGCTTCATATACCCGGTCTTTGGGAGCAGAAATTTCATATTCCTTTATGAGCGCTTTCATCTTCTTAACTATCGGCTGTTTTATGTTATTTTTGATGATATTAAATTTTAATAGTAAAAAATAAGTGTAGTATGGGTTTTGCTACGTCAGAAAAAAATTCCTTCATAGCGAAAACTGCCTATATAACGTATTTTCCTACAAAAAAGATTCGTTTTTACCAACTTTTTTTTGCAAATAATTGAAAAAAAAAAATTTTTAACCCTAAATAATTGATAATCAATTTATTATATTAAATAATTTATTTGAGTTTAGGGAGATAGGCATAGATTTGGGCAGATTGTGTAGCTTAGTAGGGGGACGCACTTTTCAAAAGTGCGCCACCCTGTTAAGCTACCCTGAAAACCTGCGGTTAAATCTGCGAAAAATACGTATCTTTGCCCTTAAAAACATGAAAAAACAACTTTTCTTCCTGCTCCTCCTGCCCCTTGCCTTGCTTGCACAGCAAAGCCCTTACAATCGCTACCCTGCCATTCGGGAAGCCTTGTCGCAAAAGTACGAAATCGTCAGCCCCTTCTATGCAGGTGGGCAAGTCATCGTTTCGCAAGCCGCAAAGTATGGCTATGTCTCCGCAGAAGGCAAAGAAATAACGCCTTTTATCTATGATGAAGCCTTATATTTCGAG
>JAYUZN010000181.1:0-8272 GCA_043751755.1 Bacteroidota bacterium
GGTGTTCACCTCTTCCCATTCCGAACAGAGAAGTTAAGCCCTGCTGCGCCGATGGTACTGCTGTTACAGGTGGGAGAGTAGGTCGCCGCCTTCTTTTTACAGCCTCCATTTCGTAAGGAATGGAGGTTTTTTTGTGCATTGTTTTTATTCCACACAAATGCGTAAAACCCTAATCACATTCAAAATTGTAATTTAGCCCATCCTTTATTTGGAAAACTTATCAATTATGCTTATTTTTGCTTAAATAAATATAACATGGAATTTCAAGATTTATTGCAAGTATTAAAAGGCGCACATCAGCAACTATTAGCAGGGGCTATGCAAGTCGTTAATTAAGCGGCTGACCTTGCGAAATTGGCTATATGGCTATTACATTGTCGAATTTGAGCAAAATGGCAGAGATAGGGCAGAATATGGGACTCATTTTTTTGAAATATTATCGGAAGAACTGAAAAATCGAAAAATAAAAGGAATGTCTGCAACAAACTTGAAACTGTTTAGACAATTTTATTTAACCTACCCTCAAATCGGAAGCATCATAAATACGGAGTTGCAAAATATTGATAATCAATTAATTGAAATTCGACAGATGCCGTCTGTCGAATTAGAAGTAACACAATCCCTTTATATGCTTGCTGGAGAAACCCTGATTCAGCGATTATCTTATTCTCATTTTGTAGAATTAACTCGAATAGCAAATTCGTTCAAACGCTCTTTTTATGAAATTCAATGTATTAAAGGGGTTTGGAGCGTTTCCCAATTAAAACGGCAAATAGAATCCCTTTTATTTGAGAGGACAGGACTTTCTGCGAATAAAGAAAGTATCGTGCAAAAAATTCATCAAGAAAAGAATACTTTAACGATTGAAGATATAATTAGAGACCCTTATATTTTGGAATTTACAGGATTAAAAGAGCAAGATGAGTACTCTGAAAATGACTTAGAATCGGCTTTATTAGCACATTTACAGACATTTTTATTGGAATTAGGAACAGGCTTTTGTTTTGAAGCCCGCCAAAAAAGAATACAAGTCGATAATGAAACGGATAAAATAGACCTTGTCTTTTACCATAGAATTTTAAAATGTCATATTTTGATTGACTTAAAAGTAAGGGCTTTTTCCTATCAGGACGTAGGGCAAATGAATTTTTATCTCAATTATTTCAAAGAAAATGAAATAAATGCAGATGATAACCCTCCTATAGGCTTGATATTGTGTACCGAAAAAGGAAATGCTAAGGTAAAATATGCTACTGCGGGCTTAGATGTTCAAATTTTTGTTTCAAAATACCAAGTAGTCTTGCCCACAGAGATAGAATTAGAGCAGTTTTTGGCAAGAGATTATTCTTATTTGCAATCGATTATTCAACAAAAATGAATGTTATCGTTTTTAACATTGTTTTAGAATGTATCACAAAATGGACAAGCTAAAAAAATATCACTCATTTTGATATAAAAAAAGACCGCAAAATCCAGATGATTGAAAATAATACGGATAGGGATATTGCCGAAGACTTGGAAATGCTCGGCGTACCTGCTGCGGATATTGTAATTGGAAATCAGCCAATCGAGCTGCGAAAATATACAAGGTATGTGGTGGAGTGAGGAATTTATCTCTAAAAAAGAAGTTAAATTTTGCCATATTGACATTGTTCCCCTCTTTTTATAATCTAGCATATCGTTTTTAGGCTATTTTTTGTCGGAATCGTTCTTTTGTGTTTGCGAATATAGTTATAAGAGTGGCTCACTTTTCAAAAGTGAACCACTCTTATGGGCGAAGAAAATCATGGGCAAGAATAGGAAATTTTGCGTAAATGTCTGTTTATAGGGACACAAAGGGCGAAAGAAGGATAAAAATTATTCGCCTCGTTATTCTTCTATCGATTCATATTCTTCTTGGCAATTCACTAATTTTTTATCATTTATGCCCATTTCTTTTAATCTATTGTAGATTGTTGTAGCACTTCCACAGGCATTTATGCTTTTGAACAGATCAAATGCTTTCTCTAAATAATAAGTAGCAGTTGTTGAGTTTCCTTTATCCATGTAAACAAGACCTAAATTTTCATATGCGGTAGCCTCAAAATATACATCTTTGTATTTTTTTAACGCTTCTATAGAGACCGTTAAGGCTTCAATGGAACAATCAAAACATTTAGCCTCTCTATATGTATTTGCCAATTTAGTTAATCTAATCGCAAATGTATGCGAAATATTTGCATCATGGGCTTTTACTTTCGAATACTCAAAAAATTCGGTTCTAGGTCTTTCGACAACTTGAACAGCAGTAGGAGCAGCACTGACGGTCTGTTGTATTCCGTCACAACTTACGCTTTGACTCGGCATATTCAGTTCTTTTAAGGTATTTTTACCTGCGGCGTTCTTAATGACAACTTTGCATTGTGGCGTTTGTTTATGCTTGTCAGATGGATTAAAGCTATTATACTCTTCAACAGATAGCTTTGTTTTATGGGCTACTTCAAAGGCTACTTCTTCCCAGCCAATTAGATGATTTAGGTTTTTGCATCCTATTTTTTCGGAAAAAGTGTTGGCAAATGCTCGAACAAAGTGTCCTCCGCGTCTATTGATGTTGGTAAATTCTCCTTTGCTACAAGAAATGAGTTCTACGGATAAAAGACGGTCTGCGTATATCTCATTAGCATAATTGCTGAGATAGAATAATTCCTTCCCCCTTTGTATTTCGGGGTCTATTTTGGTCAGTGGAACGGCTTCCGCACTTGCTTTTACATAGGCACTACTTTCGTAATTTTTTGAAGTAATAGACGGATTGCTATCCTTGATTTGTTGCGCTATTTCTTTGGGTATAGGATTTTGGCAAGCATTTATGACAGAAAGTACCATTTTAGGCGACTTTGCCTGTAATGCAAGCAGTATATCTTGGTAGGGAACATAGATATTGGGTTTTCGGTCGTAATTTAGCATCAAATTAGGGTAGGAGATGTTAGAAATGGGTTCTTCTGGGAAAGTAAAACCATGCCCTGAATACAATACAATCACGATATCCCCTTTGCATTGAATTTTTTGGATACAAGCATTTAAAGAATCGATACTGAATCGGTTTGTGTTAGATTCTACAATTTCTTCATATTCTTTCTTTTCATCGTGTAGTTTGTAAACGATAACTTCCATGTTCATTTTCTTCTCCAAATCAAATAGCACGTCAATGGAGTGAAGCAACACATTAGAAGTTTGCTTCATCGTATATCCTTCATCAGTAGAATTGTCAGGATTGAGGGATTCTGAATGAAAATCCAGCAACTCTATTATATGTATTTTTATTTTTCCTCCTTCTTGAGTGCGACTATACACACATTGGAAAAAAAGGAGACAAATCACAAAAGTTAATGCCTTAAAAAAAGAAAATGAATGGTTTTTCATAAAATTATGTGTTAAATGTGTAAAAAAACAATGTTTTAATCTGCATAAGCCGATATATCGAATAAGAGTATGTCTCCAGGTTTAATAATGTTTTTATTATTGTTACCTACGGCTATTTTTTTTCCTAATTCTGCTACTTTCGATTTATAGATGCCCCCTTGAAATTTCTGTTTTGAAACATACTTTTCTGCTATTTTTAGGTAGGTGTCCCCACTTTTTACGATATACTGGATTGTTGTGCCAGTATTAGGAATATCAGCAGTTGCAATTGCAGGGCTAACAACTTCTTTGGAAGTCGGGTTAAGTTGGTAGATGGGAGTTTGGGATTTGCCATGATAATTAGACAATTCCACAGTAAGTTTTTGCGTATTTTTAAAAACGGTTTCCCATTGCACTTCCGTATTTTTTTTATTTTTCATGATTGCAAGTAGAGCATCTACGAGAGAACTCGTATAAAGCCCGCCAATGTTTTGAATATATTGGGAAAATTGCCCGCGTTCACTGCTTGCAGCTAATAAGTTTAAGGCAGATTGCCGAAGTAATAGATTGCAATTATTTTTTAATATAACATTGCCGTAGTTATTGATTGATTTTCTTGTAGCATTATCTTTACTCACAAAAGTTGCTTCAGAACCAAAATTGCAACAATCGCCAATAGTCAAGGTTAGGCGAGCATTTTTTTTACACAAGGAATTATGAATGTCCTCTAAGCCAAGTTTTTTGCCAGGTATCAATAGAAAAGGCCACAAATTCCCATTATTTGCCCCATGTCCTGAATACTGGAAAATGATAGCATCATCTTTCCCAGTTTGTAAGTTTGCAATTTGCGCCGCTATATTCGTGGTTGTTGCTTCATTTCCTGACAAGTCTATTGTGTGTAATTCCATTTCTGCTTGTTCACACATTTGCGTAAATACAGAAATTATATTTTCTTTATTGATTTTACAATAATTTCCAATAGTCGCATCATTGGTCGCACTGACTACAAATAAGTGCAATTTCTGACTAAGCAGCGAAAAGGGTAAAAACCAGATAGAGAAAATGAAAAGTGTAATAATTTTCATGACGTTACATTTATTTAGAAACAATGTTATACTGTGGATTTTGTATGTGTTTCTGTTCTTTTGCCATATTATTGGTTGTCATTTTGGCATTAGACAAAATATTCTCCCATACTGCGCCCATACGCAAAGCGTCAATAAAGCAGTTGGTAAAGTTTCCGCCAGACAAATGACTGCCATAAGCGTATTGTTGAGAAGATGCGCTTGCTATTTTAATATTTGCAGCAGTTTTCACAAACAATTCTCCATAAAAATTGAAAGAACAAGTTGTATATTCCTTATTCTTGGCGAGTATTTGTGGCATTTCTGAAGTACAACAGTCATACATTGCAAGGGTAAGATGTGCATTCTGGTGTTTTAATAGAGAATCTACTGCCGAAATTGGAAGTTCACTCTCATCTGTTTCAGGCCATGTATCATAATTCCTTCCATGCCCAGAATAATATACCCATATAACATCTTTTGAATTATAGGTATATTTTCTTATTTCTTGCATCAATCGGATTCGGGTAAACTCTGTCGAAGGTATAGATATAGCCGTTAATTGATAATGGATAGAACCTGCGATTTCTTTCACTAAGTTGTTCATATTCCCTCCGTCTTGCTCTGAACCTATGCCTTCATCTTCTTGAATAATCGTAAAAAAATAGAGATTGCCTTTTTGTGCGTATGAGGTTACAAAAGCAAGTAAAAACAAGATGAATGAAAACCTTTTTTTCATGAGATTTTTTTAGAAATGGCACCTGAATACAAGATGCCTTTATAGGGGCATCTTGTATTTCTTTGAAAATGAACATTTTTAGGACTTACGCACTTTTTATCATAAAACGCTGATTATCAATATCTTGATATGTTATATATAACATAATAAACAACTGATTATCAAGCATTTAATTTCGATTTTGCGTAAGTCCTAATTTTTATAGGTTTTGCCCTACTACTCGCCAAAATAGATTTTTGCCCCTACAGGCGGTTTTGCAAAGTCTTTGTAGGGTTGATTTTTGGAGTATGCTTTCAGTTTTTCTACCGTAACCCTAAGGCTTTGCTTATTAAATTCGAGCGACTTATTCATTTCTTTGACGATATCTTCCCAAGTTTCTCCTTCGCGGACTTTATGAGAAGGAGCCATAACAGATTGAAGCACACCTGTATTTTGGGAAGCCCAAACAGGGTGTTGTGTTGGTTTATCAGCAATCGTCCC
This sequence comes from Bacteroidota bacterium, assembly GCA_043751755.1. Classification (GTDB taxonomy): domain Bacteria; phylum Bacteroidota; class Bacteroidia; order J057; family J057; genus JAAFHL01. The sequence goes on from JAYUZN010000181.1 coordinate 5,662, forward strand.
TTGTTTGGCTTTATCAAAGGTAGCTTCCCAACCAGCCCCTTCCCTAAAAGCATCTATAAAATTATTGGTATAAATGCCGCCTGCGCCTGCTCTACCATATGAAAATTCACGAGAGCTACAAGCAGAAGAGAGGTAATCGCCCTTAGAAGTGAGTAGCATAGGTTTCCATCCAGCAGTACGAGGGTGAATGTCGGCAGGGGGTTGAGCTGTTGGCTCTTGATAGGTACAACAGTCATACATAGAAATTGTCAGCCTTGCCCCTTTTTGTTTCAAACTACTATACACCCAAGTAAGGGGAACTTCTGCTTCAGATTCGGGATAAGTATCATTATTTCTACCATGTCCAGAATAGTAATACCAAATTACGTCATTAGCGCAGTTTGATATTGAGGCTAACTCGCTTTGAATTCGCTCTTTTGTAGCTTCTTCGCCGCTAAGTTCTTTGACAATTAGATTGATACCTGGTACTAATTCCTTGACATCATCCATCAAGGCACTCATATTTTCCCCATCATCTAATGAGCCAACGTCGCCAGCATCTTGCTGAATGACGAGAAAAATATACAAGTTGGGGCGAGATTGCGCCCACAAGTGGAAGCTTCCCCCTATAAGTAGTAAGAGAAGTAGAAAAGCAGTCGAAAATGTGTTGCGGATAAACATAATAATTGGATATAAAAATAAAAATGATTCGAAAAATGTAAGTTAATGAAAGTAAGAGGTTTTAACGGATTCTTACTTTTAATTTTTTGCTAAATTTTTGTCCTTTTAACTTTGTGTTCAAATCTTCTAACTGTTTTATAGGAATATTGTACTTTGTGGCTACCGTTGCAAAACTCTCCGTAGGTTCCTGCACAATATGATATAAAGGAACAATGACAATCATATTTCCTGCCTTTAAATCAGAATCTTTTTTTATAGAAGGATTCAGTTCTTTAATCATATTTTCAGGAACTTTATACATCTCGCTAATCATTTTTAGGGTTTGCCCTGCACTTATCTTATGTTCTACAAAAGCTTCTTTAGCCCTGCTCTCGCCATCATGTGCCACCGTATCTATGGGTTCAACAGGGGGATTTGTAGGATTATTTACCTGTTGAGTCGTATCCACTTGCGAGACTTGTACTTGTGGCAGAATAACAGGTGTTTCCGTTACAGTAGGTCTCGTTATTGGAGTAGTCAAAACGGGGTATGACCTCGGAAAAACCATTCTAGCAAATTGATAAAAAGTATCTACACTTGGAAATACATCAGCAGTAATATAGACTGTTTTGGAGCCTGGTTTATATATTCGTATAATAGAGCAAGCGGTAGTAGAAAGTGCTATCTTTACACTTTTACCGCCACTTTTGACATCAAATCCTAAATCTGGATAGAATCCACAAGAAGGCATTAAACCCGAAGTGTCATAACTTGCATCACGAGAAAGAATTTCAATTAATCTATCTGCATGTTCTTGCGAAATTTCAGGTATTTTTTTTTCCACAGCAAAGCTTAAGAAACCTGCGGCAGAAGTATCCTTAACCGTTTTTTTACCTTCTCTACGAAGCCTATATGCGATAATCACATCCTTTCCTTGCAAAACATTTATGATGCTATCCCCCAAACGAGCAGAGATTTTGCTATCAAATGAATTGGTAGGCGGCATTTCGGTTTTCGCCCCTACTTGAGCATTGCAGCTATGTAAGCTAATAGCAAGAATACTCATGAGTAATAAAAGAATTGGCAAATAATCGTTTTTCATGTAAAATAAATAAAGAAATTAACAATTTAAAAGCAAATAAAATATTAATTTGTAAACTATTTGCTTTGTCGAACAAATGGAAAAATACTGTATAAAAAATGAGTAATTTTCGTTTTTTTATATAAAAACTGGCATTTTTGAAAAATAAAACAATTTTATTTTGAAAGTTATATGTTATCTCATATCTTTGCCACAAAGTTCGCATATCGAAACGAACTTTAACGACTATAATACAAGCCTTTAAAGATTTCCACAACTTAAAGTAGTTTTACCATGAAAACTGATGATTTGAACATAAAGAACCATATAAGCCCCGAAAAATTAGGCTTTAAGTTGCGGCAGCTAAGAGACAATAAAAATTGGTCTCAAGAGCAATTAGCCCGAAAATTGGGAATAACAGATAGTGCGTATGGCAAAATAGAACGGGCAGAAACCGTCATTAATCTCAACCAAATCAATGCTTTAGCAGAAGTTTATAATATGGGAAGTGATGAGCTAATCGGGGGAGAGCCAAAAGGGAATTTGGAAATCAAGGATAATACCTTACGTTTCGGTAAAAAAAAAGGGCATAAAAAAGATAGGAATTGAATATATAAAGTATTTATTTTGCGTCATATAAGTTATGCCTAAATGGAAAAGCACGAAAGTTTAGTAAGTATTCGGGTAGATGAACTGCCGTTATTGTATTCAATTATCCGAGAAATGGGTATTAGTAGTGCCATAAATAGCAACAAAGAAGTTCATGGTAACTGGATTGGTACGAGTCTGGGCGACTTGATAGAGCTGTGGTTGTGTTATATATTGAGCGAATGTGACCATCGTTTGAGCAGTGTCGAAGATTGGTCTGAGCCTCGGCTATCTCTGTTACGG
>JAYUZN010000182.1:0-3352 GCA_043751755.1 Bacteroidota bacterium
ATGAGTTCGGAGGATTGACACAATATTTCGACACTTTTGGCAGCCTTTTCACTTACAAAACCATGCAGTTATACACTTATTTTATCGCTATTCCTCCTGCAAAACGCAAAGAAATTCTTAGCTTCTTACAAAGTCAAGGAGTAGAACTTCACGAAAAAGTAGGAAGAATTACAAAAGGAAATTTTCTTGCACATGAAAAGCCGTCCGATTTTGCAGGTATTTGGACAAAAGATGAACGTACAGCAGATAACATCAGAGCAAAAGCATGGCAAAGAAAAAAATAATTTGCGACACAAATATTAGAAACTGAATATACAACTTTCTCCTCACACAAAAACAATATTTATCCCCAAATTTTCGTAGTTTTGCTGGCTAAATGTCCAAAAACAAACTATGTCAAAACGAATTTATCTCAGCATCTGCCTCATCGCAGCCTGCCTTTCACAAGCATTACACGCACAGCAAATCTCCTACGAAGAAGTCTTCAAAGCGCAAAAATATAGCGTTTTTGATATAGGCTACCCCCTTATGGTAGCTCCTGCGGGTGCAGACGACTTCCTGTTTATCGAATATTGGCCCGGAGAAATCGCAGGGCGCAAGGAAGATAACTATTATCTGCAACGCTATAATATACGCGAGTATGGCGAACTTTGGTTCAAACCCCTGACTTATATCGGCTACGACCAAGTGCCAGAAGTCTTAGATTTGCACAAATTAGACAAAAAATATGTGATGCTCGGGCATCAATATGATGGCAAAAAACTCAAAACTGTGGCACGCTTTTTCGACCCTGATGGCAAGTCTTTGGAACTTGATGTTACCCCTATTTCCAAATACGACAAAGGCGTAAGTGCAAAAGACCCGAATGAGAAATTCTATTATTCTCCTGCCGACAAGTGTTTTATGTGGTTTGCAGAGGTCGGCGGCAAATATTATGCTTCTGCTTGGAACACAAATGCCGAAAATGTGTGGAACAAAACGCTTGAAATTCCATACGTGGATAAATATACAATCATAGATGCTGTCATAGATGACAAGGCAACGCCTACTTTTTTACTCAAACAAAGCAAGCCTTCTTACAGTAAAAAAGATACCACTTTTCCGCCGCTCATCATGCGTATGAACGTGGCTTCGGGCAAGTTCAATGTCGAAAAAATAGACTTAGACAGCATGTATATGCTGTTGGGAAATTTGCAACTTGTCAATAATGACGAAGCCATTGTTGCGGGAGTCGTTTCGAATAGCGACCCAAAAGACAAAACCAAAACAGGAATTTTGAATGGTGTAAAAGCAAACTTGCCGGGACAGCAAAGATGGACAAATTTTTATTGCAGCCGTTACAAATTTGCAGGGGATAGCATCAAATTGATGCGAGATTCCATTTCTGATATTCCCGACAATTGGACGGATAAATATGGCTCAATAGGCAGCAATTTTGTAACCTCCCGTTTGGAAGTGGAGCAAGGCACAAAAAGCGGCGTAGAGCCTACAGCTTTGCTCATTGTGGAGGAGGTATATCGTCAAGATGATAAAATATTTTTCTGCGATATTGGCGCAGTAGGGTTTCGCATCAACGATTGTACCAATTCTTTTGCGTCTATTGTCTCCAAAAAACAAAGAGACCAAGGTTCGGGGCAGTATTATTCCTACGCACTCGGACATACAAAAGCCAAATATCATTTTGTATATCTCTCCGAAGGTGGGGCAAGTGGCAAGCTATTGTGTCAGTCTTTGGACTTGAAAACAGGCAAAATCTCCGAAAAAATGCTGGCAAAAAATGACCAAGCCTTGTATTATTTTTTCCCAAGCAGGTCTCGAATGGTCAATGGCACGCAAATGATTTTGGTGGGAACAGGCAATCCTTCGCAGAATAATTACAAGCTAATAACGGTTATGTTTTAAGTTGTAGAAAGTAAATGAGATATAATAATTTGATTATTAATACTTTATGCTAAAATATCTTTGCAAAAGGTATATGTTTTTTGCCCCCGTTTGTGTCCCCACAAACGGGGCTTTTCTGCTATAGGCGTATTGAACGCCTATTTGTCCTCCGTTTGTGAGGACACAAACGGAGGCGTGAGAGTGCGGGATTTGGGCATTTCTATAAATATTTCGCCCCTACGGGGCTACCCAACCTGCAATGATAATCTGTTGAGAAAAGATTTTCGTAGTTCTTAGTATCTTATTGATTATCATAAACTTATATTAACTTTTAACTCTCAACTTATAATTTTCAACTACTTATTCAACTCATGCAAAATCACAATCTTCCCCAAGCCAAAACGCCCCTTGCTTTTACAGGACTTCGTTTTAGCAAGCCTCAAGAAAAAGCAGCAGGTTTGCCTGCCGTTTTCATTGCCATGCAGCATGTTTTTGCAGAAGCAGGCATCATTAGGGGCTTAACGGCTTTGTCAAAGCTCAATCAAAAGCAAGGCACAGATTGCCCTTCTTGTGCATGGCCTGACCCTGATGATGAGCGTAGTAAGTTGGGAGAATTTTGTGAAAATGGCGCAAAAGCCATAGCCGAAGAAGCTACAGCAAAACGCTTATTACCTGCTTTTTTCCAAGAAAATAGTGTATATAATTTGTCTTTGCTCAATGACTTTGAAATAGGCAAAAAGGGACGGATTGCACAACCTATGTTTTTGCCAAAAGGAGCTACGCATTATACAGAAATAAGCTGGGACAAAGCCTTTGACAAAATGGCAAAGGCTTTACATGGCTTGTCAAGCCCAGATGAGGCTATATTTTATACATCAGGAAGAACGAGCAATGAAGCCGCTTTCTTATACCAGCTTTTTGTAAGAGAATTTGGCACAAACAATATGCCTGATTGCTCCAATATGTGCCATGAATCAAGTGGCGTGGCTTTGACAGAAAGCGTAGGGATTGGCAAAGGCTCTGTAAAGTTAGCAGATTTTTACGAAACAGAAGTTATTTTGATATTAGGGCAAAATCCCGGAACCAATCACCCACGCATGTTGAGTGCTTTGCAAAAGGCAAAAAAGAATGGGGCGACTATCATTGCTATCAATCCGTTGAAAGAAGCAGGCTTGATGGCATTCGCAAATCCGCAGCAGGTAGGAGGATTGTTAGGGAGAGCTACGCAGTTGGCAGACCTTTATTTACAAGTAAAAATAAATGGAGACATGGCTTTGCTCAAAGCGATGATGTTGCGTTTATTGCAAAAAGAAAAAGAGAGTAGGGGAGGGGAAAGGGGAGGGGTATTAGACCTTGCTTTTATCCAAGAAAAAACACAAGGATATGAAAACTTTGAAAGCCATTTGTTGCAAGAAAACTACGAGAGTCTGTTGAAAATATGTGGCATTGAAGCAGCAGAAGTAGAAAAAGC
>JAYUZN010000183.1:0-9987 GCA_043751755.1 Bacteroidota bacterium
ATCTTTGGAAGACATTATAAAGGCTACTTTGGAGGCAAAAAAAGTGCCTTTGTTTGTGATGCTTGACGGGGTAACAGATGTGCGAAATGTGGGCGCAGTTGCGCGCTCGATGGAATGTATGGGCGCGAATGCCTTGATAATTCCGCTTTCAGGTGGGGCTGCTCTCAATGCAGATGCCATGAAAGTCTCGGCAGGGGCATTGAATTATTTGCCCGTTTGTAGGGAAAAACACCTCTTAGATGCCGTTTATCTGCTCAAAGAATATGGCGTTCAGCTCATTGCTTGTACCGAAAAGGCAAAAGAAAGTTTTTTTGCGGTTAATTTCACAGAGCCGACTTGTCTTATTTTGGGTTCAGAAGAAAAAGGCATCTCCTCTTCCTTGCTAAAAGCGGCTTCACAACAAGTAAAAATCCAAATGCAAGGGCAGATATCCTCCCTCAATGTGTCCGTTGCGGCAGGTATGATGCTTTCAGAAGTGGCAAGACAAAGGCAGTGAGTAGTGAACAGTTCAGCAAACTCCCTGTATCGCACTAATAAGCAAAAAGCAAAACATTATATATCTTCTTCTATCTTGTAAATCTTGTTATCTTGTCTAAAAATAAAACTTGTCTAAAAATAAACTTGTCCGCAAAAAACATGAAAATATACACAAAAACAGGCGACTCTGGTCAAACCTCCCTCATCGGTGGCACACGCGTCCCCAAGCATCATATTCGCATAGAAGCCTACGGCACTACCGACGAACTCAATTCCTATTTGGGTTTGTTGGGAGAATATGCAGAAACAAAGGACTTTCTCCCCTTAATCCGCAACATTCAAGATACCTTGTTTGTCATGGGCTCGCATTTGGCAAATGATGCAGAAAAATCCCACTTTTCGCCTACAGCCATCACAGAAGCCGAAGTGCAATTGTTAGAAACCTCTATTGACAAAATGGACACAGAACTCCCTGCCCTCAAAAATTTTATTTTGTCGGGTGGCTGCGCAGCAAATGCTACGGCACATATTGCCCGTTGTGTGTGCAGACGTGCCGAACGCTGTGTCGTGCATCTCAATGAGCATGAAACCGTTTCGCCCATCATTTTACACTACCTCAATCGCTTATCAGATTGGTTATTTACGGTAGCAAGATACGCTTCCTATCTCTCAAAAAGCGAGGAAATCGTTTGGAAAACGAGGTAGGGTTGTTTGGAAAACGAGATAGGGTGGCTCACTTTTCAAAAGTGAGCCACCCTAAGTAAATTCCTACACATACTTATCCCCCTTATTATGCTTCACATCAGTTACCACTTGTTTGACAAACTGCTCATCTTTTTTGGGCGAAATAATCAACACATCTTCCGTATCTACAATAATATACCCATCTAAATCATTGATTACCACCAATTTATTTTTTTCGCTAATATGAATAACATTGTGCGAAGCATGATAAATCATCACATTTCCTTTGACCGCATTTTCATAATAATCTTTTTCCGTATTTTCATACACAGAAGCCCAAGTCCCTAAATCGCTCCAACCAAATTCTGTAGGAATAATGTAAGTATTTTCGGCTTTTTCCATAATGCCATAATCTATCGAAATATTGGCGCAGGTATTATAAACCCGTACAATCTCCACACGTTCTTGCGCCTTGAAATAACAGCCTTCTATTTCTTGAAATAAATCCGCCATTTCGGGCAGGTTTGTCTCAAACGCCTTTATAATCGTTTTGGCAGAAAAAATGAAAATCCCGCTATTCCATACAAAATCGCCGCTGGCAATAAAGGTTTTGGCAACCTCCAACGTAGGTTTTTCGGTAAATGTTTTCACCTTAAAGTAGCCTGTATTTTCCGTATTTTGAAGGTATTGAATATAGCCGTAGCCCGTATTTGGGTGCGTAGGCGTAATGCCCAAAGTCATAATGATTTCCTTTTCCGCACAAGCCTCAAATGCTAACTTTACATCTTTTTCAAACTTCTGATTGTCATGAATGATTTGGTCGGAGGGGGCAACCAAAAAAACGGCATCAGGATTGATGCTTTTGATTTTGTAGCAAGCATACGCAATGCAAGGCGCAGTGTTTTTGCCTATCGGTTCCAACAAAATCTGGTCTTCGTGTAGGGCAGGCAGTTGCGCTTTGACCAAATCCTGATAGCGACTGTTCGTTACTATATATATATTTTCGGCAGGAACAAAGTGGGCGACCCGTTGAAAAGTCTCTTGAATGAGGGTTTGCCCTTTGCCAAGAATGTCATGAAATTGTTTGGGAAAATTCGTTCTACTCATGGGCCAAAAGCGTGAACCTACGCCGCCTGCCATAATTATCACATAATGATTTTGTTGCATATTTGGATTGAAGAAATATTATTTGCTGCAAAGGTAAAGAAATTCTACTTTTGTCTCGCAGATTTTCGCAGATGTGGACGCAGATTTAACGCAGATAAATATTCATTTGCGAAAATCTGCGGTTAAATCTGCGAAAATCTGCGTGAAACTATATGTACACATTTCCCACCGCCTTAGAAGACGAGGCTATTTATATCTTGCGCGAAACGGCTGCTCAATTTGAGCGCCCGATTTTGCTATTTTCGGGCGGCAAAGACTCCATTTGTTTGGTGTATTTGGCAAAAAAAGCCTTTTTTCCTGCGCCCATTCCGTTTCCTTTGCTGCATATAGACACTGGGCATAATTTCCCCGAAGTCTTGGCATTTAGAGATAGGTTTGTAGCAGAAATGGGGGCAAAATTACAGATAAGAAAGGTGGAAGATACGATTTTTAACCAAAATTTAACGGAGGAAACAGGCAAATATGCCAGTCGAAATGCCTTTCAATCGATTACTTTGTTGGAGGCAATCGCAGAATTTCGGGCTGATGCCTGTCTCGGAGGGGCGAGGCGAGACGAGGAAAAAGCAAGAGCAAAAGAGCGTGTTTTTTCTTTTCGGAACAAAGACGGAAAATGGGACGCGTATCATCAACGCCCAGAACTCTTTGATATGCTGAATGGAAAACTGAAGGACGGGGAAAATATGCGGGTTTTTCCGCTTTCAAATTGGACAGAAAAAGACGTTTGGCACTATATTTTGCAAGAAAAAATAGCCCTTCCTTCTCTTTATTTTTCCCACAAAAGAAATATTTTCCTCAGAGATGGCTTGATTTGGGCGGCAGAGGAGGTCGTTTTTCGGGAAAAAGAAGAGGTGGTTTTTCCTGCAAATATCCGCTTCCGAACCGTAGGAGACATGACTTGTACGGCGGGTATTTTTTCGGAGGCCGCAAGCGTAGAAGCCATTATTCAAGAATTGAAGGAAAGCAAAACTTCGGAACGTGGCGCACGCATAGACGACAAGCGTTCTGCGGCGGCGATGGAGGATAGGAAAAAACAGGGGTATTTTTAGCTTTATAGCCACGAATTGCACTAATTTTCACGAATTAACAGCCCTAATTCGTGTAATTCGTGGCAGTCTTATAATATTTTGCTTTTTTTAGAAAAAAAAACCTTACTATTGCTTTTTAAATCAACACACACAATATTATATGAATTCAAAACTCGCCACACTGATAACGGTGTTTTTCTTTTGGGGATTTCTTGCTGCGTCCAACGGCATTTTTATTCCTTTTTGCAAATCGCACTTTCACCTTTCTCAATTCCAATCCCAGCTGATAGATTCTGCCTTTTATGGGGCGTATGGAGTAGGTTCGCTGATTTTGCTGTTCTACTCCCAGATAAGTGGGGTGGATTTGCTCAATAAAATTGGCTACAAAAAAGCTATTGTTTTCGGCTTATTGATTTCTGTTTTGGGAGCTGCTGCCATGATTCCTGCCGCAAATGCAGGTTCTTTTCCGCTTATTTTGGGGGCTTTATTTATTATTGCCTTGGGTTTTTCGCTGCAACAGACTGCTGCACAGCCCTTTGTGATTGCTTTGGGCGAAGCTGCAACAGGCTCGCATAGGCTCAATTTGGCAGGAGGAGTCAATTCCTTTGGCACAACGATAGGACCTATTTTGGTCAGTTTGGCATTGTTTGGCACTTTCAATGCAAATGCTGTGGACAAGGCTGTAGAAGGGGCTGAAATCAGCTCTATCAATGTTTTATATGTCATTTTAATGGCAGTTTTTGGCTTGGTTGCGGCTTTTTTATGGTTTTCAAAATTGCCTGACGTGCAAGGAGAGCAAAGCAAAGCCGAAGGTTTAGGCGCACTCAAATACCCGCAACTTGTGTTAGGAATGATTGCTATTTTTGTATATGTGGGCGTAGAAGTGGCGATTCAAAGCAATATGGGCGAATTGTTGAAGCAACAAGAATATGGCGCATTAGATACGGCAAGCATTTCGCCTTATATTTCGCTCTATTGGGGCAGTTTGATGATTGGACGTTGGACAGGGGCAATTACGGTGTTCAAACCCACTAAACAGCTGCAGCGACTTTTGACAATCGTTGTGCCTGTCATTGCTTTTGGCGTAGTCTTGGGCGCAAATGCCATGAAAGGCACAGACGTAAGTGGCTTGTATGGCTACATTGTTTGTGTAGCCATTTTGATAGGGGGCTTCTTTATGGGGCAAGAAAAACCTGCGAAAACCTTGCTGATTTTCAGCTTGTTAGGGGTTTTGGCAATGCTCGTCGGCTTGGCAACTACAGGCACAATTTCCCTCTATGCCTTTTTGAGTGGCGGACTTTTTTGCTCAATTATGTGGCCCTGCATTTTTTCTTTGTCTATAGCAGGTTTGGGAAAATACACAGGACAAGGTTCTTCTTTGCTGATAATGATGATTTTGGGCGGGGCTGTTATTCCCCCTTTGCAGGGCAAATTAGCAGATATGACCAACATTCATAGCTCCTATATTATAACGGTATTGTGCTTCGGCTATTTGGCTTTTTTTGCATGGAAAGTGAAAGGCATTTTGCAAGCGCAAGGCATTGATTTTGAAAAAGCTGCGGAAGGCGGACATTGAAATAAACACAAGCAGATAAGCAACGCATTTGTCTATTTTTCGTTTAAGGATAAATATCACTTTTTATTAGATTTTTCATGAAAAATTTTATACTTTCTCTGCTCGCATTCGGAGCATTTGGCAGTCTTTCGGCACAAAGCATACAAGTTACCACCGATGTACCTGTTCCTGCCATGAGTCTAATTGATTTAAACATTACGCACGATTTTTTGGGCTTTCATGTCAAAAATATTACAGGACTAAGCATTGATGTACGTGTCAATCGTTTGGTAAACGATATTCCTGCAGGACATGACACGTATTTTTGCTGGGAATATTGTTATGACCCCAGTGTAAGTCTCAGTGGCGGTGCGACTGCTGGCGGGCTTGCGATTGCCCCTGATTCGACGGCAGACAATTTCACGTTTCATATTGACGCAAATGGCATAGAAGGCTGCGGGCATGCAATTGTTCACTTTTTTAACAAAAAAAATGCGAACGATTTTGTGGAATATGTGTTCGACTATTGTACGCCAAATGCAGTAGGCATTGCAGATGAAGTGAATGCGGCAAATGTTCTTTCCGCGCCTATGCCCAATCCTTCTTCGCAAGTGGCGATTGTTCGCATAGATTTGCCGCGCAATACAGACAATACCTATTTGGCGGTGCGGGATTTGGCAGGAAAAGAAATCAGCCGTTTTGCTGTAAATCAGTCAAAAACAAGCATTTCTATTCCTACAAGTCAATATAGTGCAGGCTTGTATTATGTTTCGCTTGTGGCAGAAGGCAATGTATTGGCTACGCAAAAATTGATAGTTGAAAATTGAGCATTAGCCTCATTATATTCGTATAGACATGTCATTTCTTAAAGAAATGACATGTCTAAAAAACTAAAAAAACCATTCAAACTTTTGCTTGAATGGTTTTCTGTTTAGGCTAAAATAGCCGAGCAGCCTTATTTCTTTTTCTTTTTCTTCTTCTTGTCTTCTTTTGGCGCAGGTGCTGGGGCAGGTGTTGGTTTCACCTCTTTCTCTTCTACCGCTTTTTTGGCTGGAGCAGCCGCCTTTTTGGGAGCAGGTTTGCGCAATACTTCAATCGGCACAATGTTGTAGGAAATCCCTGTAAGGATACCGACATTAATGCTATGCGTAGGTGCGCGATTGACCGTCCAATATCTCACATCTGAAGTACTTCCATTTTGCGTAATACGAATGGTTTGCTCTTTGTTCTCTACATCACCCGGACCATAATCCCCACGCACATGCAAGTTAAACGCCAACTCATCGGTCAGTTTAAAATCTAAGCCCATATCACCTACAATGCTATGATGCAATGGGCGAAAAAATCTGTAAATGCCATCAGGATAGCGAGAAATATTATCTGGACGGGGTGCTTGGTATTCTAACACGTCATCATACCACTGCCCGCCCAACAAAATATCTAACTGATAGCCTGCAGAAACCGAGAAAACAGCTTTATTGTCCAAATAATTGCTATGAATCCCCATCATAAACGGAATTTTCAGATAATCAAGACGGGTTACGTAGTTGTAACGCTGGTCATAAGCGAAATTTCTGGTGGTATCGGGATCTACATGTTTAGTAGTATGTCTATACCCTTGATGAGAGTACAAAACGTTTACTTTCATGCCAAAGTTTTCGACAGGATTATAGCCTATTCCTAAGCCAGCTCCCATTCCCCAAAGTTGCGCATATTTCCAATCGTCTGTATTGGTAGTTTGTAGCGCAGTTTCGTCCGAGTTGCGCATAGTAACATATTGAGGCAACGCAAACGCCCCAAACTTCCAGCCTTTTTGTGCAGTAGCTGCGAAACTCAATAAGGTTAAAAGACCTAAAATAAAAATATGTATGTGCTTGTTCATTTATGATAGTGAGATGTGTATGTAAGATGATGGAGAAAATGAGAAATGAAAAATGAGAAATGACACTTCGGCTACGCTCAGTGTCCAAAAGTTATACATCTGCGACATCTGCTTTCATCTGCGGAAATCTGCGTGCTGAAAAATGGCAGTATATAAATAGCCTTCCCTTTCCTTCCTTATTGATTAGAAGCCTCTTCAGGTTTGTAGTTTGGGTCAGGGCGGATTTTTATCTTCTGACCAATATAAATATCATCTGTAGAAAGCCCATTTATCGTTTGCAAGCCCGTTATACTCATTCCATAGCGGCGCGCCACCGAAAACAAGGACTCTCCAGGTCTGACAACATGATACACCCAGCCGCGCAGCAATTCCTCTTCGGTAGGCGGCGGCGGCGGCGTTTCCTTCACAGGCGGGGGAGTCCAGCCATACGCATGATTGGGCAAACTTGGGGCTTCTGCTGCAACCGTCACTTCCATCTCATCAAGGTTTTTCATACGGCTCACTTTTCCTGTCCGATTTATAAAAAACATGGCAGGAATAGAATTGTGGGTAAAGCCCTTTTTGAGTCCGCGAATCAATGAGGTATCAGACACAATAAAATGCTCGCCTGTCATTTTGCGGTCACTCATTTGCGTGAGCCATCCCTTGCGGTTTTTGTCAGTAGCTATATAGACAAAGCGAATAGGTTTGCCTTTATATTTCGCTGCTACTTTTTTGATTGCCTCCACTTCATTCATTGAACGACTGTTGCTGCTCGACCAAAATTCTACCACCCAAATTTCCTCAGCACCAGACCTCATTCTGAAAGCGTCCAATTCATTTTTGAATCGGTCATAATTAAGTGTTGTATCTGCCAATATCTTTTGTGCCATAATTGCTGGCGAAAACAGCAAGACAGACAAGAGAAACAGCACGGATTTGCCAAAATACTTCATATTGTTGTAAGACGATGATTATATTATCAAACGAGAAAACGTTTAACGCCGCTAAAATAGTGCTTTTTTCCCATACAAAAGTGTTTTCTTCACAAATTTACATAAATACTCCCCATTATTGCCTTTTGCTACGTATATATATGGGGGCAAATTACGTGCTTTTTGCGCATATAAAATACATTATTGAAAATATTTTTTTCGCTTTTTTTCAGACATGTCTCATGGTGCTATTTTTCGACTGCCATATAACCCCTAAAACAATGACAATTCCAAATCCGTTTATCTATAGAGGCAAAAACAATATCTTTGTTAAGGCATTTTAAGCATATATGAATGAATCAATGACCTATATTTTTCAGGCTTAAATATATATATATATATTATTATTATTCAACTAATTGATAATCAATTTATTGTAAATATCTTAATAAAAAATCGAAAAAAAAGTAACCTATTATAATTAATATTTCTTACATTTGTTCAATCATACTTATGCTCACTGAAATAATACTACACTTTTCCGACCAATTAAAATCATCTTTTTGAGTGCTATTCTTCTGTTTTTATTAAATACATCAACAATTCCACCACCACTTTCACCACATAAATAAACAAATGATAACAAAATATCTTTTTATGTAACCTAACTACGGGACGATAAAACCATCAAGTTATTTAATGTTCGTTCCTTGAGAAATAAATTAGGAATATATTTTTAGCGTAAATTAATCCATTATGCTAACTTTCAACGCTCAACTTAGAACTTTCAACTACTTACGTATTTCGAAATACCTAAAAAATCAGCTCATTTCTTTCACTACCATATAACTTTCATTTTTGTATTATGGAAAAATTACCTAAAAACATTTCAAAAACATTGGACAATCTTGCGAAAAGCTATGTACTCACAGAATTAGAATTTTTTGAAGGGAAAGTAGATTTTAATTCTAATGACTACCTCGGCGTAGTAACAGAGCATGTGGCAGAAGAACCTGTTTCGCCCAAAATCCATTATTTAGGCTCAAAAGGAGTGCGCCTTTTGTCCGGAAATTATCCCATTCATATGGATTTTGAAACTTGGTTGGCAGACTACTTTGAAGCCGAAGCAGCTATCACCTTTAGCTCGGGCTATGCCGCAAATTCGGGCTTTTTGGCGGCGGTTGCGCAGCGAGGAGACACCATTTTGTACGACGAGATTATCCATGCGTCTATGCGTGACGGGATTCGACTTTCGTTTGCTGATTCCCATTCTTTCAAACACAATGACTTGGAGCATTTGCGCAAGCGAATTGCCCGAGCAAATCCCAACGGCTCGGTCTATATTGTCGTAGAATCGCTGTATTCTATGGACGGCGATATTCCGGATTTGGCGGCTCTGTGCGATTTGTGTGAGGAAACAGGGGCGTTTTTGGTGGTAGATGAGGCACATTCTACAGGCATTTATGGCGAAGAAGGGCAAGGAATGCTCTACGAAAAAGGCTTGCATAAACGCGTATTTGCCCGCATCTACACCTTTGGCAAGGGCATAGGCAGGAAAGGGGCAGTTATAGTCGGTAGCAAAAAATTGATTCAGTTTTTAACAAACCGTTGCCGCACCTTTATCTACAGCACCTCACTTGCCCCCATCGATATTTATTATTTGTGGGAAGCTATGAAAGCCGTCAAAACCATGAAGGCAGAAAGAACGCGGTGGAGGGTGTTGTCCGAATATGCCAATGAGCTATTTCAGCAAATCCCGTCCGTATCCTTCACGCCAAATGATAGCCCTCTCAAAGCCATTATCATTGGACATGGCAATGCTGTAGATGTTTTGCTGAAAATTTTGCGCACAAAAGGCATGGCACTGCGCCTGATAGTGAGTCCTGTTGTGCCATTAGGTACAGAGCGTTTGAGGGTGGTGTTGCATAGCTTCAATACGGAAGCAGAAATCGATACTTTGTATAAAATTTTGATAAGTCCGCTGGTACAAAACCTGTGGAAGGGGGTAGAAGTCATTTCTTTAGAAGAAATAAGCAGGCTGCAAGTGAGCGACTTAGACGAGCTGTTGGCAGCGAAACAAGCAGATTTTTAGGGACATAAATATACAAATCCTGTAAGGGTGGCGCAGCTTTGAAAGGTGCGCCACTCGCTACATACAGATATTTCATTTTTCGTAAAATGAGGAAATTTACCGCGTTTGCAGTATAATAGCCCAAATTATAGGGCTACCGCACCAAAATTAAGTAGAGCAAGAAAAATAAATAGCTTGATATTTTTCTTACC
>JAYUZN010000184.1:0-1691 GCA_043751755.1 Bacteroidota bacterium
CCTGATGTACAATTTAGAGGTCTGGCATATCACCCTACGAATCCTAATACGATTTATGCAAGTGGCAAAGATATATATGTATCATACAATGCAGGGGTGACTTGGGAAAGTTTTACTTACGGAACAAATTGGCAAACCCTTGAAGCAAATAATATAATTGAACGCATCAATATCACAACAAGCCCCCTTCTGCCTGATATGCTATTTGTGCATCTCGGCGGAGGTCCTTATATAAACGCTTCAACGGAAGGCACAATGAAAGAGATAAATTATTTTGATGGCACAACTTGGCGAGTTATTTCGCACAATTACACTTCAAGTTACAAGCGCACCCTTAACCGATTAGGAATAACACTATCTCATACTAAAGACGGGGCTATATGCTTATGGGCAGGAGATGTATGGTTATATAGGTTTAGCTATGATTCCCTAACTGCAACTTTTTCGTATGCCCCTCCCCCGATAAAAAGACACACAGATTTCCTCGATTATGCTTATGCCCCTAACTCAAATAATATTTTTATGTACGCATCTGATGGAGGAGTAGCAACGAGTACAAATAATGGCACAAATTTTATCCCCAAAAATGACGGCTTACAAGTAGCAAAATTGTGGGAATTTGACGATACGGAATATGGAGAAGATATTGTTGTAGTTTCTCAACAAGATTGTGGCACTCGCATGAAATTGACGGGAAACGCTTGGCAAAAAATATTTGTTCAGGATGGTTATGGTTCTGCAATTGTGGGCAATAGTGTGTTTTATAGAGCAAATGGGCTTTATTTTCGAAAGGATTTTACCCAAACTGCTATTGGACCCCTCATTAATGAAATGGCATTAGGGGCTATCGGATATGAAGACCCAAACATCATGGATTACCGCCCTTTAGCCAAAAATTGGCAAAAAACTATCAAGGACTTTCTGCCTGTGCGATTTTCTGCTATGGACGACCCTAAGGATTTTAATGCCGCCTATTTTGGCTTTACAGAAATACATCGTAGAAATGTGGTAGATGCTGATACAAGTTATATAGGCGGAATGGATACTTTAGGAAATTATGTTGGAAACCCGAATTATCCTGCATTGTGGACAACTATTTCGGATATTCATACATTTGGTAATCTCGCAGATAGGCAATCAAGGGGGATTATGGCAGCAGCTATGTCTGAGTCTCATACTTATCCTATGTATGTTGCTACAGATTATGAACTGCATGGCTATCCTGAAGAGCTTGTGAATGCTGCGGGCATTCTTACAGGCACCCACATTCCCCATTTGTTTAAAATAGATTATGATGCCCTTTCTGGGCAACTTGTTACTACCGAAATCGTGCCTAATGGAAGTCTTACTTCTATTCCTTCAGTTACTTATGCAGATGTGTCACCCCCATATGGTAACATAACTTGTGTAGCTATGATAACAGGAATAGTAATACACCCTACTGACCCTAATAAAGTATGGATAACCATTACAGGTTATGAAGCAAATAAACGCGTTTTTTATTCCCCTGATAAAGGAATGAATTGGTATAATTCCGACGCTAATGGAAATCTCCCAAACCTCCCTGCCAACTGCATTGTCTATCAAAAAGGCACAAATGACAGGCTTTTTATTGGCACAGATGCAGGGGTTTATATGAAAGAAGGCAATGGAAATTGGCAGAAATTTGGGGATTGTTTTCCGAATGTGCG
>JAYUZN010000185.1:0-2627 GCA_043751755.1 Bacteroidota bacterium
GTCAGCAGCCGCTCTTTTCCTATGGCAAAATACCAGCCGAGAGTGCCTGTAATGTCGCTATTTTCCATTTTGAGTCCCCATTGTGCCGAATCTTTGGGCATTGGATACACGTCTTTGGGGTGTGTTAGGGTAAAGTTTTTGCCGCTCAAATTGTACTGTGTTTCTAACCCTTTGGCGTAATCTACCACCTCTTTGCCTACAGAGGAGGTATCCGTTTCCTGCATAAGGTAGGCTAAACCGCCAAATATGGCAATGAGGGCTACCATAATTGAAATAGGAATAATAGGAGACACCTTTTTTGTCTGTGTTGTTTCCATATATTGTGTGTAAATTGTAACAGTTAAGTATCAGTGAGAAATAAATTAGGAATATATTTTTAGCGTAAATTACTCATTATTAGTCAATTATGCTAACTTTCAACTCTCAACTTATAACTTTCAACTACTTATATGATATTTCGCACCAAAGGTAATAAAAAGTAAATGACAAATGATTTTTTTATTTAGGAATGAAAATAAAATAGGGCTTATGCAAAACCGTCTTATGGCAGCCCTTTGCCATGGGCTAACATAAGACGGTATAAACACAGATTTTATTGGGCAAAGTCATGCCTTATCTATTCACAATTTTGAAAATCTGCGCCTTATCTCCTTGTTGAATGCTTACAAAATAAAAGCCTTTGCCAAACCCATTCAAATCTATCGTTTCTGTGTTAATAACCTCTTTTTGATACACATTTTTTCCTAACATATCTCCCACAGAAACCTTAATCGGGCTGTTTTCTTTGTTCACAATATACAAACTGCCCTGCGTAGGATTGGGATAAACGGCTACATTTACTTGCTGTTCAGCAGTCATGCCTGTACTTATTATCACCACTTCTTGAACCGTAGTATCGCTGCTCCAATCATTGTAGCCGATAAGGGTAACGGTGTAAGTGCCAGGATTTGCATAGGTATGCGTAGGACTTGTAAGGGTAGAAGTTTGTCCATCACCAAAATCCCAAAAATAACTTTCGGCAAACAGCGATTTATTCCCAAAAGCAACGTCATAGCCGCTTATATTCGGCTGAAAAGCGACTTTGCAACTAATGGTCGGATTGCCGCTCAAACTTTCGGTACTTAAAAACACGCCAGAATCTAATATTTGGTCGCCTGCGTCTGCCACAGCGATTTTTATATGATAGGTTTGTCCCGCAGTTACGGCAACGCAAGCACACAAAGGGGTGGTAAAACCGTCATATTCTATAGTCGTGTTTGCATTATTGGCAGGACAGCCTGCTGCACAGGTTGTAGTATTCATATCATTGCAGACATAGTAGAGGCTATTGTTGCTACAATTGACGTTGTTTATCGAAACAGGAATCCCTGCCATAGGCACATGCGAAATATTTTGTACGCCGTTGATGCCTGGACCTGAAATAAAAAAGCCAAATACATCATTAAAGCTCGTTCCTACAAATTCCTCGTATTCTTCGGAGGCAAAAGAATAGACAAATTTGAGCGTATCTACTCCTGTTTGTGGGGTTACGTCAAACTCAATCACAGAAGCATCAAAAGTGAGATAGCCCGGTATTAAGCTGTCTAAGTCGGCATCTCCAGGCAAATTATTTATGCCTGTAGTACTGCCACTTATATTGGCACCCGCTGCAGTATAAGCATTTCCTGTAGTAATTATCAGCCCTGCATTGAGGTTCAAATTGGTGTTTGTGGCAGTAAAAAATGCCATCGAGGACGGTCCAACATTGGAAGTAATATTGGTAATGACTACGGTCGTGTCAAAGAAATTGCTTATAAGGTTTTGGACGTTATAATTAGTGGTATCCACAAATAGTTGTCCAAAAGAGAAAAGCGGCGCAAAGAGCAACAGGAAGAATAGTTTTTTTTGCATAATGATAATGATAAAATGTGAGCAACAAAAATAGCCGTTTTTTTTTCTAAAAAAACGGCTATTGGGTTCAATGGTTATTTTTGGTGCTTGAATGGGGTTATTGGGTTCATGCAGATTTTCGCAGATGCGGACGCAGATTTCGCAAATGTGCATTTCGGCTACGCTCAATGAACATCTGCGAAAATCTGCGGTTAAATCTGCGAAAATCTGCGTGAAAATACCTACCTCCTAAACGGATTTACTCTTTTTGCTACGCCTGCTCCCTGTCCGCCTTGCGAATCATTCATTTGTTTCATGGCTTTTTTCATCATTTCAAACTGACGAATCAAGTCATTCACCTCTTTGAGTTCACGACCACTGCCTTTTGCAATGCGTTTGCGGCGCGAACCATCTATAATATTCGGCTTTTTGCGTTCTTCTTTGGTCATAGACAAAATAATCGCCTCTACATGCTTGAACGCATCATCGCTGATGTCTATGTCTTTCAAGGCTTTGCCCATGCCCGGCACCATTGCCAACAAGTCTTTGAGGTTCCCCATTTTCTTGATAGACTGCAATTGCCCATAAAAGTCGTCAAAATCTAACTCATTTTTGCGGATTTTGGATTGCAAACGCTTTGCTTCTTGCTCATCAAAAATCATTTGCGCCCTGTCCACCAACGAAAGTACGTCTCCCATGCCCAAAATACGGGAAGCCATACGGTCGGGATAAAAGAGGTCTAATGCCTCCATTTTCTC
>JAYUZN010000186.1:0-2180 GCA_043751755.1 Bacteroidota bacterium
CAAAAGCAATAAATCTAAGAGATAATCGCAATAATGTTGCTGATTTACGCCTATCAATTGCCTGACGGCTGCCATGATTTCCTCATCTGTAAAAGTCAAAACATATCTGCCGGGCGCCCAGATTTCGTCCCCATTTCTCACCAAATTGTAGTAATTGTTGAGAATGACACGCATCAAGATGCTTTGATTTGAAATACCATTTCTTTTGAGGGCATCTACAAAGCTATCCAGCATCAATTTTTGTTCTTCGGATTCGGCGTATATATAGTTGTTGAGTTCGTTAAACACCTGATTTGCAAAGCCTTCGTAGGAGTTTACAGGATTTTCCCAGCAAGAAGGCTGCGTTATAAATCGGAAAATTCTTTCTTGCAAGTCGCCCCAATGTGCAGGTTCTCCAAGCAACTCAAACAAGCGGTAAAAATTGTACGTAGATTGCAAGGTTATTTGCGGCAAAATGTCCGTTTCACCCGCGAGATATGCCCCTACTTCGTCAATCGTAGCATGAAAAGCCTCGTCCCAAGACATGTAGGCTTTTGTGTCTTTAACAAATTGTTCAATTTGTTCGTGTTGATTCATGTTTTTGCTATTTTGGTGGGAATTTGTGTGTGGTTATCCTATATTTATACGAAAAAAGAAGGGAAAGGGTTGTGAATAGGGGCTTAATTTGTACAATTCTGGCAAAACACTATGCTCACAAAAAAGTTTTTGTACTTGGACAAAGGAAGCTGTACAATAAAAGCCCAAGCTAATCGTTGGTTACAAAATAGATTGAAACAATTTATCAGCTACTATCGTATGAAATAAGTATGATAAATTTTTGATAATATATTACATCTCAAACGACTTAGGCATTGTCTAAGCCGTCTTTATATTAATGCTTTTTATGAAAAATAAACTAAATTTGTTGGTCGTTTTATTTTGCCTTGTAATGTCTATGTCTGCACAGTCTCTTGTGAAACAGAAAATAACGGCAAAAGCAACTCTCTTCAAGAATGATGACCCTTTGTTGAGTACCTATACAAAAATAAAGGAGGCAAGCAATTTTCAATTAGATTTGGTTCGTGCTTATAAAGTTGAAAATCAAGCTACTGGCTGGGGTTGTGCTGTTTTTCCGATAACAAATACCCAAAAATTTCCAGAAGAATTTATCGGGAAAAATGACCTCGTAAGTTACTTTTCTGTGTATTATGAAATGGATAATCCTCAAAAATACAAACCTGTTATATGTTATACAGCAGGTAAGGTGGTAAATGACTACAAACAAGGCATTATTGTTATTCAAAATATAACTAATACGATGAAGTTATCCACCACATATGGAAGAAATACTTCTGGGGTAGATACTTCTCTCGTAACAAGACTAAGCAGCTTTAGGACATTTAACACTTGTATTGATGGTAACGTGAGCGATATAAAGAGCGTTATCTCAGCAGTGAGCGTAAATAGTTGTCCGGGTGGAAATGCTTTTGGCTGTGGATTTAATGCAGGTTATTTTTTGGCGGCAGTTTCTACCTGTTGGTTTAGTAAGGAATAGGCTTATTTCTATTAGCACATTTTTAGCAAAAATATGAAAATTGGGTATTCGCCGTTGTCAGTGAGGACACTGACAACGGCGAATACTCGTTCGTATGCTTTTTCAGGACTAAAAAGCGGGGGAAAACGGAAACAGAACTTACAACAAGTTTATGGATTCGAAGTATCTCGAAAAAATGGGAAAAGAGCATTAACATATTTATTTGAAATTCCATATTCTTGTTCAAGTTCATGATAAGTAAACATTTCACATTTTTGTATAAGCGTTTCTCCTAATTCAGTTAAACTAAAATTACTTATTCTATTGGAATTCAACTGTTCATTAATTAATTGATTCTCTCCTAAAAAACCAATTATTTCTGTTGCTTCAATTATATTAAAGCCCCAAGCCAATCCTTTTACCAATCCATAAGAATTTTTAGCTTGTTCCAATCTTGCGATTAAAAACAAGGCTATTCTGTATTTTAATTCTAATGTTTCCATTATGTTGTATATTTTAGGGGGAAATTATTTGTTCAATATCCCCAAAAAGGTCATCGCTGAATTGGCTTAGGAACAAAAGTTAAATAACTTGATGTTTTTCTCACCACTAAGGCACTAAGAACCACGAAGATAACAAGTAAAAGAAGATATCTAAGCTATATTTG
>JAYUZN010000187.1:0-1525 GCA_043751755.1 Bacteroidota bacterium
CTATTGCATAGTTATAAGTTATTTTTCCAAGAGAATCTAACAAATATAACATACCTTTTTTATATAGCCAAACATAAGACGCATTTCCATTGTATATCGTCAAAGCGCGTTCAAAATTTTGGTTAATTATTTTTCCTTCCAAAGTTTGTATGCTCAAAGATTTGCCTTTTCGAGCCAAAAACCACTTATAAGGCATTTCTTGAATGTCGTCATATTCTATCGGAATTATTACTTTTTTTGCCAAATCAATAAAGCCTTTTTTGCCTTTCTGCGTCACACAAAATATATCTTTTCCCCAAGAAATGATTTCTTCATATTCTGAGTCAAATATTTTATTTCCTGCCATATCTAACATGCCATATATATATACTTTTTCGCTGTCTTGACTACAAGTAGTCATGTTATTATTTTTTTCTTTTTTTTCAGAATTATAGGGGTCGAGTTTTGAAAGTTTCAAACGTTTGAAGCTGCTATCACTTACCAATAAATAGCTCCCTGTAGTTTCCATAAGTTGGTAAGTTGGTGCAATGATTATTTTTCCTGTTTCATCGGCAAAGCCTGCTTTTTTGGCTTGTTTAATGATAAATCCACCGCTTATGGTGTACATATAGTCATAAGCAATGGGAAAAATCATTTTGCCCGTAGGAACTTGCATTAGCCCACACAAACTATCTTTTATCAACAGCACCGTTTCATTCTCTTGTTCAAAAATATAATCATATAACAAAGGTAAAATCACCTTTCCATTTGTGTCTATTATGCCATTTTTATGGTCTTTTTCTACAATATAAGTAGTGTTATATCGGCTAATATTGTCATATTCGGGCAAAAAAAGCAGCTTTCCATCATAAGCAATCCTTCCTTTTTTGCCCTGTATGAGGGTTTCCCATGCTTGTTCTGTTTGTTCGTCAAGCCGTATCTCGTCATAAGTCCAATTTCCTACTTCTTTGCCTGTGCTGTCTATCAGCCCCCACACATTGCCTCGTTTCGCTGCAATAAAATTGCCTTTATATTTTCCGATATCGTCATAGATAAGCTGCGTTTTCGGATGCGTGAAGCCCCTTTTTTCGCTCATCGTAACTTCTATAAAAGGGGTTTTTTCGTAGTATTGTTTTAGGGTTAAATGCGGGTTTGCTTGCGTCAATGCGCGAATGAGAGAGTCGCTTAGGGTAGTTTTTTTAACAAGGGTTTCTTGGTAGGTAGAATGGGAATTTGCTGCTGCGAGGGCGCTCATGATAGAGTCCTCTTGTGCGGACAAGCCCAAGCAAAAAGCAAGAAAGGAGAGAAGGAGAAGGATTGTTTTCATGTTTTGGAGTTATTTGCGCCGTTGTAAGTGTCCTCACTGACAACGGCTACATTTATACAATAAATAGTTGATTATTATATATTTACTAAGAGCTACGGAAAAATATATATGTAATTGGAAATCAGTTGTTTGTGTTTAATCCCGTAGGGATGGAATATTTATAGAAAATGATTACCCCGCCCCCTCTTATAAATATTTCGCTCCTACGGAGCTAAAAGA
>JAYUZN010000188.1:0-4784 GCA_043751755.1 Bacteroidota bacterium
TCTTTTAGCTCCGTAGGAGCGAAATATTTATAAGAGGGGGCGGGGTAATCATTTTCTATAAATATTCCATCCCTACGGGATTAAACACAAACAACTGATATTCAATTATATATATGCTTTTCCGTAGTTCTTAGTAATTCATGAAAAAAGTCCTCATCATCACCTATTATTGGCCCCCGAGTGGTGGGAGCGGCGTACAACGTTGGCTCAAATTTACCAAATATCTGCGCGAATTTGGTTGGGAGCCTGTTATTTATACCGTAGAAAACGGCGAATTTCCCTTGATAGACGCTTCTTTGGAAAAAGATGTGCCAACAGGAATTACCGTTTTGCGTCAGCCGATATGGGAGCCGTACCAACTTTATAAGTTTTTTATAGGGCAAAAAAAGACCGACCGAGTCGTTTCTGGTTTTTTGTCCGAAAATAAAAAACCTACTTTAACAAGCAAAATATCTACCTTTATTCGGGGGAATTTCTTTATTCCTGATGCGCGCATGTTTTGGATTCGCCCTTCGGTCAAGTTTTTGGTCAAGTATTTGGCAGAAAACAAGGTAGATGCTATCGTTTCCAATGGTCCACCGCATAGCACACACCTCATTGCTTTGGGCGTAAAAGAAAAAACGAATCTCCCTTGGCTTGCCGATTTTCGCGACCCTTGGACAGCAATAGATTTTTATAAAGATTTGATGTTAAGCCCTATTGCGGATTGGCGGCATCATTTTTGGGAGAAAAAAGTCATTTCTACCGCCGATTCTGTGGTAGTTGTGAGCGAAACAAGGCGGGCAGATTTTGAGAAAATCGTGCCACGTAAGATAGAAGTTGTTACAAATGGCTATGACGAATCTGATGTGGCAAGCGAAAATATAGCCCTTTCTACTACGGAATTTTCGATTGCGCACATAGGTTTGATGAATAAAGATAGAAATTTGCCCGTTTTTTGGCAGGCTTTGAGCGAAATTGTGGCAGAAAACCCCTCTTTTTCAGCGCAATTAAAGGTGAAATTAATTGGAAAATGTGATGCTTCCGTGCGGGATACGATAGCTCAATATGGCATGGAAAAGTGGACAGAATACATAGATTATATGCCACATAAGGAGGTTTCTCGTTTGCAACAAGGCGTTTCTGTTCTCTATTTGCCGATAAACAATGTATTTAATGCCGAAGCCGTTTTGCCAGGAAAGGTCTTTGAATATTTGGCAGCACGCCGTCCGATTTTGGTCATAGGACCCGCACAAGGTGATGCGTCTGTCATCATTCGTGAAGCAGGTGCGGGCTATATTTCTGATTTTGAAGACGTGGAGACCCTGAAAAAAAACCTAAGCATCATGTTTGAACTGCATTTACAAGGAAAATTGTTGGTAAATCCGGCGGCGATTTCGCAGTATTCGCGTAGGGCTTTGACTGGGAAAATGGCAGGGTTGCTGGACGAAATAAAGAAATATCCGCATTTGTAGGGTGGCGTACCTTTGAAAGGTGCGCCACCCTACAAGCCTATTGTTATATTTTCTCACATAATTTTCACCTCTTTTACCACTTCCCGCCCAATTTGGTGATTTATCATATCTCGAATTTTGAGTTTGCAGAGCGAAAGTTCATTTCTCCAAATCGGAGAGCTAATACGCGCCCATAAAATACCTTCCGAAAAGTGGAGTTTTTCGGTGTGTGCGGCAATCGGCTTGCCCATCAAGGTTTCCCACTGCCCAATGACTCGTCGCATGTCCGCTTCGTCTCGAAGTCCATGCGTTTCGAGGAAAAAAGTAATGGCTTGTCCGAGATTCAATATTTCATCTTTTTTGTACATAGTAAGGAAATGAAAAATGAAAAATGAAAAATGAAAAATGAAAAATGAGAAATCGTATAAGATGACTTGTTTTCCCCTGCATACATCTGGCAAATATAAGGATAAAAAAAAGGAATCTGCAAAGATTTTTTTGCCTCAAAAATGAAAAAAAACTAACCTGCTGATTGATAATAGTTCACGCATAGTTCGGCTACGCTCACTCAGCAAAATTTTCACAGATAATAGTTCGGCTACGCTCACTAACCGCAGATATATAATTATCAACTCCCCCCTCTCAACTTTCAACTTTCAACTTTCAATTCTCAACTCTCCCCTCACCATTCTCGCCTTGCCATGTATATCTTCTTTGCAAATGATGTTTTCATAGCCCATTTCTGTCAGCATCTCACGAATTTCTGTGGCAAAGCCCGTATAAATCTCAAATAACAAAATGCCTTCTTTGTTTAAAGCTGTTTTTCCCAAATTGGTAATTGTGCGATAAAACAAAAGGGGGTCTTCGTCTGGCACAAACAGGGCAAGATGCGGTTCGAAATCCTTGACATGTGCAGCCATTTCTGCCTTGTCTTTGAGGGGGACGTAGGGCGGATTAGAAACAATTATGTCCCATTTTCCCAAATCTTCTGCGTTTGTATGCAAAATATCAAGGCAGAAAAAATCTACTTTTGCCCCTAACGCTGCAGCATTTTTACGGGCTACTTGCAAGGCATTTTCGCTTATGTCTAAGCCCGAAACTTGGGCAGAAATCCCTTTTTCTGCCAATTCCAAATAAACACTTATGGGAATACAGCCGCTTCCTGTGCCAATGTCTAAGACCTTGCAAAGCCCCTTTTTTCGCCTTACTTCCTGCACTGTCCACAACATCAGTTCCTCTGTTTCGCCACGTGGAATGAGTACCTGTTCATTTACCATAAACCGTCTTTCATAAAAATATGCCTCTCCCAACACGTATTGAATGGGCTGAAATTGCAGCAACTTTGTCAAAAAAATCTCTGCTTTTGCGCTATTTTCGGCAGAAACAGGCATATTATCTTTGGCAAAAAGCGACTGCCACCTTTCTTGATAAAGATATTCTAAGACCATTCGCGCCATATAGCTCGTTTCTTGCCAGCCATATTCGTCTGCTGTGTAGAGGCGTTCTCTAAGATATTGAAAAAAAGTGGAAATTGTGTGGGGCATATCATTTTTCTTCTACAATAATAAAAATATCCTCATTCGGCTTTTTCAGCCAATAATTTTCCCTTGCATACCTTTCTGTTTCCTGCAAATCCGTTTTCATTTGCGCTATTTTGTAATCTGTTTCGGCAACACCCGCTTGATAATAGGCTTTATCCTTTTCCAATTTCTGCAAATCTTGGTACATACTGGCTTGCGAATCCATGCTATATTTATCCAAAAATAGCATCCAAATTCCTGCTACAAGCAAAGTTAGCACATACTTATTGCGCAAAATACGATATAAACGGCTTTGAAGAAAGGAGGTAAGCATGAATATTGAATAATAAAAATGTGTTTGCAAATATACAGCAAATCTGTTAAACAAAAAAAAACCATCTTCACAGACGGTTTTTCAGGAATTAAGGTTGATTAGCTCTGTTATGTTTACTAACAATTCTATAAAAAAACACCACTTCTATATTTTTAGCACGCAGATTTTCGCAGATAAGAGCAGATGTCGCAGATATTGCTTTAATGTCTTATTTTTGCTTCACGTAGAGTTGAACAAATGTATATTTTTTATTTCTCAACTTTCAACTTTTAACTTTCAATTTATTCTTGTGTAGTTACCGTTTTGCGGATATTTACAGGTTGAGATAAAGAGGTACGTGGGCTGCGAGCTGCTGCTTCTTTCAATACAGGATTATATTCAGGAGTTGCTGTTTTGCCAGCTACGTAGTTTGCAGGAATGTTTGCTGCGATACCTACGCGGCGGATATAACGTTTTACGGGGTGTGTTTCTGCTGCCAATTGCGCTGCTGCTTCTTGTTGCAACATAGCGGTTTCAGAGATTCCTTTTTTCTGCATAGCTGCCAATTCGTTCATAGAACGTGCTTTTGAAAAGTTGTAATTAGGAATGCAAGGAGCAGTCTTAGTTACTTTTGTGGATTTAGCACCTCTTGTAGCCGTTTGAGCGTTTAGCGTAGAAACTGTAAGGCAAAGAATCAATGTGAAAAAGAAAATGATATTGTTCATGACAGAAGAAAAGTTAGAATTGTGGTTGAGAGAACTAAGAAATGAGGTTAGATTAAATCGAATAAAGTCTTTTTTATGAGAAAGTTATGGTTTATCATATTCCATAATTTCGTAAGACATGTAAGGTTTAATCTGAAAAAGAACTTTTTTGCTTATATTTAAGTAGAATCAAACTACGTGCCAAAGTCATAATAAATCAAAATATTTTGGTAAATAATCTTTTTTAGGGTAAAAATAGGCATGTTTCGTGAAAAATAGGCTCAAAAGGCAGAAAATAGGCATGTAAGGTATTTGTATTTTCGTGAATATTTAAAATATGTTATTTTTTATGTACACTTGTCGTTTTTTGTATTTTGGGCGATTTTGGGCAAAAAAGGGCATTTTTTCCAAATTTGAGAGAAATATGGACTATTTTTAGACAAAAGCGGGGTTTCGCGCAGATTTTCGCAGATGAAAGCAGATGCCGCAGATGATAAAAAGCAACCTATATCTGCGTTATCTGCCAAAATCTGCGTTTATCTGCGTGAACTCTTTTTTTTTTCGAAAAATAGTTACATCTTTGCAAGAGACTACATCAAACACACACACACTTTATTCTACATTTCAACTATGCGATATTTTAGCCTACTGTTGGTTTTGCTTATTCTGCTGCCGTCTCTGCTTCCTGCACAAGACAAAACGGGAAAATGTATCGAAGGCGACTGCGAAAATGGAAAGGGCAAGGTCGGTTTCCCTGATGGCTCTCTCTATGAGGGAAAATTTAAAGATAAACAGCAGCATGGGCAGGGAAAAT
>JAYUZN010000189.1:0-15113 GCA_043751755.1 Bacteroidota bacterium
GGCTTTTATCGTAATGAAATGGAGATAAAAACTTTTTTCCCCAAATTTTGACTAAACCACTTGCTTGATAACCAATACTTTATGAGTATCCGCTAACGACTGATGCTGCCCGCAGTGCCGTTTTGTGCGGTTGGATTTGTGCGGCAGGTAAAACGGCATTGTCGGCAGCATTTCTGTTAGCAGCATTTTATTCATTTTGTTCACTTTCAAGTTCTTGCTTAATACCCAGTACATAATCTATGCTTACCTCAAAATCTTCCGCTATTTCTTCTATACTATTTTTGCCTCTCAAAAGCACTTTCTTTATTCGTTTCACTCGCTCTCGTTCTTCTCCTT
Organism: Bacteroidota bacterium; assembly: GCA_043751755.1. Lineage (GTDB taxonomy): Bacteria > Bacteroidota > Bacteroidia > J057 > J057 > JAAFHL01. Next base: position 337 of record JAYUZN010000189.1, read on the forward strand.
CTTTTCCTGCTATTTGCTCATACAATTCAAGGGTTTCTTTCTCCATTTCATCGAATTTTTGTTGCGCTCTTTCTTCGGGGCTTAGTTTCTCTGCATCTATCAAATCTGCAGCCTTAGCAATACCCGGGTTTTGCATATTGATAGTAGGTGTTTCAGGGTGATTGATAGATTCGTAAATTAAGTCTAGCCAATCCCGAATCGCAGGAGAAGTATTCGGGTTTTTATGATTGGGATTTAAGGCGATTAATTTATGAGGAAACAAATTAACGGCTTCCTTTCCTGAATCTTCGGTGTGCAAAGTGGTTACTAACATTTCTTGACTTAATACCGTTCCGTTTAAATCTTGGGGGATACCATACGGTCTTGTCATCACAAGAATCAAATATACAGTACGCTGTATTTTATAAGTGTTAGAATTGCGTTGCTGTTCAGCAAGCAACATCAAAAAGTAGTGCAAAAAGCGGTCAAACGTATGGTCATATTGCACTTTTTGCAGTTCTATGACCATTCGTTTATCCGTCGTTTCCGCAAAAATATCCAACTCAAACGCAATCTGACCGACTTTCGGCTCAAATTGCTTTTCCGTTTCGATTTCGGATACACTTACCTGAAAACCTAAGACATCTTGAATAAACTGTTCAAAAACCAATTTATTCGTAAAAGCCTTCTTAAAAATCGTCCCGTTGCTTAAATTAGCGAGCATAATGAAAAGTTTTTATATTTTACCCCACAAAGGTACGAAATTCCTCCTATTCTTTTACAAATTTTTGCGAATATTCGCCTTCTTTTCCCACTATTTTTACCAAATACATGCCTTTTGCCAAATTTGACACGTCAAGGTTCGTATTTTGCTTGCTTGTTTCCAACTCTTTTTGCAAAACGATTTTTCCCGTAAAATCTATAATTGCGATTTTTTCGGGTTGAATCGTATTCCATTCGATTTGCAGCATCTCTGAAGCAGGGTTTGGGAATAGCTTTACAACATTTTGAACTTCGTTCTCTATAGCAGTTGCCCAACAATGTTGATCATAAATATCTTGTATCTCTTGAGAAGTCAAGGCAAAGTTATAAATTCGTACATCATCAATATAACCATTTACTGGATATGATAAGTTTCCATTATCTAACATACCACCTATACTAAGGTTTTGCACATTTTGTGGTATAACAATATTAATATTTGACTTTATGTTATCCAAAACGCCATTTAAATATAAGCGCATTTGCCCTGTGTTTAAGCTATAGGTGCCAACTATAAAATACCACTGATTTAATACAAGGTTTTGATTACCATATACATATTCTCTGCCTCCTGCATTGTCTGTCCAAATACTAAAATCAACTCTTTCCGTATTTACATTTAAGGGAGCGAAACAATCTTGGTCATCCTCAATACTCAGCATAAATGACCCCGCTTTCACATCTTGCCCCTTTTGAACGACATGATTTGATTGACATGATCCGTTATACCAACCATTAAATTTTACCCAAGCACATAACGTTAATTCCGTAGAAACAGCTAAAGATGGGCAGTAAGCGGCTTCAATATAGTTATTTGTCCCATTAAAACTCATTGCTGTATTTGCAACATTGCAAGAGTTAAATGCCGATAATGACCCATAAACGGTTCCATTGTTGCAATGAGTTGAGGCTTCATTTGCATTGCCATCTAACGGGTAATGAGCAACAAGTGTCTGCCCAAATGCAAAATTAATCAAAAATAAAAGCCCAAAAGCCATTTTGTGTAAATTTGTCTTCATTTTATGAATTGTTTAAATTGTGAACTATTTTAAATTGCATTGCTGCTAACGAAAATATTGCCTGCCGTAGCCGTTTCGAGCGTTGGTTTCGTGCGTAGGTAAACGGCTATGGTCGGCAATATAAATGTTAGTAGCCTTATTTATTTTTTTTAAAAAGAGCTACTTCCGTTTTATCCGCCAAACTTTCCGTTTTATCCGTCTTACACACAACTTTCAAACAATATTTCGGTACAAAACTATACATTTTTAACGAAATAAAAAACTTTTGTGAAAATTTTTCTGCGAAATACGCTACTTTCTCCAAAATTTTTGCTTTGTGGAAATTTTTAGCCTTGTGTTAAATCTTTGCTTGCGCAAATTTTTTAGCCTTCGCCAGATTTTTGCTTTGTGCAAATTTTTAGCCTTCGCCAAATCTTTACTTGTTCAAATTTTTTAGCCTTGTGCCAGATTTTTGCTTCGTGCAAATTTTTAGCCTTTGCCAAATTTTTGCTTCATACAAATTTTTAGCCTTGTGCCGAATTTTTGCTTCATACAAATTTTTAGCCCTGTGTAAAATCCCTACTTTCCAAAGAACTTTTGCCCTAAAATCATTCGTGAGTAGTTTTTCATAAAACATCAATTTTCAAGCGATACTTTTTCTACAAAATTTGGGGAAAAAGACTTTTATCGTAATGAAATGGAGATAAAAGTCTTTTCCCCCAAATTTTGATTAACCAAAGTGCTTGACAACTAATACTTTAAGTCGTGGCAGAGAACGAACTGTATTTGCGCTTTTTTCGCAGTGCGTTGGCTTTTGTGCGGTTGGGCTTGCGAAAATTGGCGCAAATACCCATGTTCTCGGCTTTATTCTTTTTTTGTCCATATATCAACAAAATCACTATGTTCTATTTTCTTTTTTAATTCTTCTAATATAGTTTCATCTTGGCGAGGTTCATTTTTCCATTCTAAATATATTTCTTTCATTTTTGGTGGCAAGGAACTTATAACTAAATTTCCAGTTACAAAGTAATTTTTGCCGTCTTTTTCAATTACAAAATTGGTACGCAAAAAATCGCATATTTCCCTTATTTTTTCAAATGTAGCCTTTACAAAGTCCCCTTTGTAAATAAAATCATTATCTACTTTTGTATAAATATGAATACTCCCACTAATTTCTTTACTATATTTATCAATAATATTTATATTAAAGATACCAATAGGTGCGCTTGGGAGTGAAGGCGATAATTCCATAACCATTTGAAAAAATTTCAAATGTTTATATTTAAGCGTTTTATACTCATTTCTGAATTTCTCAACAGCTCCTTTTTCATGTGCAGTTTCGCTTATTTTTTCTCTTTCTTGTTCAGAAAGAGACATAAAAATTAAGCTATACTCAATGAGTTCAAGTAAATTCCTAGTCTCTAATGCTGCATACAAAACAAATGACGTATTATGAAATTCATTTGCTTTTTTTAATAAATGCTCAATATACTCCAATAACCAAGTAGGCTTATGCTCTCTTTTTGTAAAATCCATTTTATGAAAGTAATTAATGTTAATTGAATCTATTATTCTTTTCGCTTTGATATTGTTTTTGCAAGAGATTTATTTTATTTTTCATTCCATAGGCTCCTACTCCTAACATGACAATCACAAATAAACCCCCAACTGGTTCAACTGATACTAACGAAAGGCTAACAATCATACAAACAATTACAAACCCCATAACAATATAGGAAAGTCCTATCTTGCTAAAATAGTTTATATCTAATTTGACTTTATCAACATAAATGATAAAATCTTCATATGACATAGTAGAATAGTGTCTTGCTGCTTGCTCTCCTTCTTTCCTCCAACTTTGAAACTTATCTTCACCTTCAAATCGTTTTTCATTCTTTGGCTCTTGATAGACAAAATATCTTCTATATAGAGTATCATAATGAAATCGTTTTTCATTATCTTTTAAAACTTGGTAAGCTTCGGTAATCCCTATGAATTTTTCGTGAGCATCAGCATCTTTATTCCTATCAGGATGATAACGAAGTGCCATTTTTTTATAAGCTCTCTTTATATCCTCTTGCGTGGAATCTATAGTTATTTCTAGTGCCTCGTAATAATTTGGTGTCATTTGAGTAGATATATGAGAATACTTTATAACTATTATGATTTGAAGGTTTTATCTTCTGTAGCTAATTCTTTTTTGAAATAACGTTTAAAGAAATTATCGTAAAAATCCGTCCACGCATATTCCGAACCAACCTCTATACATTTATTTGTTCCATCAGAATCTTGAAAAACTAATCTAAAAATAGTTCCTTCTACAATCTTTGATTTTACCTCTAATGTACTTTTTAATATACTTCCTATAATACCTGGGATTATCCCAAAACTATATCCATATTTTCTTAATGCGTTTATTGTCACATTCTGGTCTTCAACCTTAATTTGTTGTTTGTTTATTTTTTCATAATTAACAATGCAACTTCGCCACAACCCAAGTATTTTTGCGGTATCTCCATTAGAATTTAGTAAAGTAAATATAACAGCATTTTCAGCCATTGCAATCTCAAAATAGCCTTTTAATTCATGAACAGGCTTATCTTTAAGTACTTTGTCAAATTCAGTCAGACCACTGATGTAATAGATACCATGGACTTTATCCATATTCTTAGCCACTTTAGTGGTTACTACTATAACTTTACCTACTGGACTATCTTTCTCCAGACTAACTAATGGTTCGTTTTGATTCATATTTTTAAATGATTGAAAATTATTATTTATTTGGTTTACTTGCCGAGAACGCCTAATATTGCCGATGTAGCCCACGTGCCGTTTGGCTTGTGTGTTGGGTAGTGGGCTATATACGGCAATATCTTTGTTAGCAGCATTTTTAAGTTTTTAAATTCAAGTTATTTAATGCGGTAAAATCCATATTGTTCAGATTTTTATCGAAGTCAGTACCTTGATAATCAATAAGATTTAAAAATAAATTTATATGTTGTGGAAAACTAATAATTATCTTATTATCTGTTAGTTTTTTTAACATTTTTTTAATCTTGTGCAGAAAATGTAACTCGCTTTCATCTATGCGATTGTCAGCCATAACCATACGAATTAAGACTTCCACTAATTGAAATTCTTGTTTTTCAGATAATTCTGAAGCCTGTAGCAATGAAAAAAAATTATCAATAGAGGTTACTCCATTGTTTTTCATGTCTTCAAAAGCAGCTTTCAACTCCATTTCGTGGTCTAAACCTTCAAAATAAGGAGAATTGAATAGCATTTCTTTCATTTCTGCGACTTCGCTTTCTGCAATTTCCCCATCACAGCCCATTACTGAAAACGCGCCTTTAAATAGTATTTTTCTAAAATCTAAATTTTTCATGTTAAAAGCCAATTTTAGTGGTTACTTGATGTTGTTCTCTTCTCGGTAATAAATGAATCAATCCTTGATTTATTTCTCCTAACCTGTCCCAATTTTCACTTTGAATGGCAAATTTCCCTGCTTCAATTAAACTTTTAGCCTGTGCTTGGTCGTTCATTTTCTCCCGTTGTTGAACAATATTTTTAAAAATGGAGACCAAAAACTCTGGCGTTCTCCATAAAATTTGCATACTTATTGCGTGTAATTGGTCTGCCCATTCTTGTATTTTTATAGGACTATTTGAAGTAAGAAAAATCTGTTCTTGACTTACAATATCATTAAATATTTTTTGTTCATAATCATTTCCATGCTCATTCAAAAGCGTATTACAACGCTCTTTTGTCTCAAAATACTCAGCTTTTGCGACTTGCACTCGCTTATCTTTCGTTGCATTATCTATTTCTTGAGCAATTTTTCGCTTTTTATCCTCTAATTGGTAGCGTTTATCAGTAACATCATCACTAGTAAGTTCTAATGTTTCATTACTCACTACTGCCATTTGTTTACGAGTATCATTTAATTTTTTGGCAGTTTCAAAATCCTCTCTCCCTTCTGCATCTTCTATCTCGGCATCTAATTTCTCAGATAATGCCTCAACTTGCTCAATTAAAATTTCTACGGGCAAATGCCTTGTTTGTGGCTTAAATATTTCTTTAAATTCTTGGTCTGCCATAGTTAAGTAGGCTGTAATAGAAATATCTCTACTTTCAGAAATATCAAAAGTAATTTCAATATCCGAGCCTTTAGAAACATCTCTTGAAACTTGGCTTCCCTTGATTTCCAAAAAGCCAATACTAAAATTAGCTTCAGGTAAAGATAAGTGTGAGCCTTCTAGAACATTAATACGAATACTTTCATTAGCTCCCTTTACAATCGTTTTATTTAGTGGTTTGGTGATGGTTTTACGTATTGGTAAAATCGCATTTTTTTGAAATATTAATTCTAACTTTGTCCTTCCTATTTCCATATCATCTACTTCAAGACAAATATCATTAGGAAGCGGCTGCCCCGCTACCCCAAACTTTCCATGGGCTATTCCTATGGCTTCAGAATCAGTTTCAACAAGATTGTTTTGTGAATCATAAACATAAAGAGAAAAAAAGTTGTAGGCATTTTCAACAAGAGGCAAATCCTCTTGGATTTGTTTTTTCAATGATTTTAGTCCTGTATTAAATCCGCCATCTTCGCGAATGATTTTATAAAACAAGCCAGCTATATTTCCTTCTACTTTAGCGGCAAAAAATTCCTCGCTTTCTTGGCTAACTTTTTGATAAGCGGTTTTAATTTTAACGCTAACATTTTTCTTTTGTATATTGCCTTTCGCTTCAACTGATTTAGGTTTAGTTCCTGCGTAGTATGCTGCGCCAATAGCTATAGCAGTTGTTGGGTCAATATCGCAATTCGCTTTTATTTGTAAGACCTCCTCAACACGTTTACGAACATAAGGAATAAATGTAGAGCCGCCAACCATCAAAATAAATTGCAAATCAGAAGCGGTAAGCGCATTTCTAATGATTATCTTTTTAACCATTTCAATGGTACTGTCAAGGCATTCTTTAATTATGTCTTCAAATTCAGAACGAGTTAGGGTAAATACTTCATCTATTTCGTTTCCATTATCGTCTTCCATTTGAATTTCTATCTCTGCGGAAGTACGAGCAGATAAGGCTATTTTTACTTGTTCTGCTTTATTCAAACAAATGTAATATGCACCATTATATTTACCTGATGCACTTTTCATGTTTTCTTCTAAATTTTCAAAAGTTCCTGACTTTTCTAATTTAGGGATAATCACTTTTTCAACTATTAAGCGGTCAAAATCTGCGCCTCCTAAAAAGTTATCCCCCTCATGGTCGATTATTTTCATTTCTCCATACTGTATCTTTACTAAAGCAACATCAAATGTACCGCCGCCCAAATCATAAACAATCCATTGCCCGTCCTTTAGTTCTTTTTCTTTTACCTTATTTGCATAAGCCAAACTTGCGGCGATAGGTTCTTGTAATAAAATTACTTGTTTAAAGCCCGCCTGTTCTCCTGCGGCTTTTGTTGCATTGGATTGTATAGTATCAAATGAAGCAGGAATCGTTATAACTACGGACTCCAAAAGCTCGCCCGTTTGAACGAAAGTTTTAAGCTCTTTCAGCACATACGCAGAAAGCTCAATAGGTGTTTTAGACTGGTTCAGAGAGGCTATTTTATAGCTTTCAGAAGTCCCCATTTTACGCTTGAAAGTTCCTATCACATCTTTGGGGCGTTTCTCTAAATATTCTTTTGCTTTGTTACCCACAAAAACGCTATCCTTACGAAAGCCTACAACAGAGGGTAAAGTGACCCTTCCAAAATCTTGAGGATTGGTATAAACTTGGATTTCTCCTTTTATGAATTTGGCAATCACAGAGTTTGTTGTTCCTAAATCTATGCCAAAATTTATCATATTTTCCATTAATGAATAAGTTAAAATGTTAAAAATTATGTGTTTTGAGATTCAACCACTACTACGGCTCTTTGAATAATTAAATTCAGTCCTTGTGTTTTATACCGAATAATTGGGCGTATCACCTCTGTAATAACCAAATTTTCAGTATCTTCTCCTGCTATACTCGCTTCGCAGTCGGTTCTTTTTTCACTGTATGGCTCTCCTAATGGATTTTCAATGATGAAACTTGGTGTTGTATCAGAACCATAAAAAGCCCCCATTTCTAACTCCAAAATTTCTTTTAGTCGGTTAGTATTACGACTTATAGAGTTGCTTTCTTGCAACTTTGAAACTTTCTTCTCAATCTCAAATATTTGGTTAAGAATATTAAGAATTATTTTTTCAGATTCACGAAGTTTAAATGTTTGCATTATGTTTAGTTACTAAAAAATGATTGTTCGTTTATGGGAGATTGCGACATATTGCCATTAGCTACCGTATATAGCGTTATTTCTCCTGTAGTATAGCTATAATCGCTATTGTTAACTTCTATTTGGTCGTCCCAACTATCCGATTTACTGAAATGAGCATCTGTTTCAAAACTGCCCTTTGTTCCACAAACATTTGTAATATTTGGATTCCAGTCATTCCCATAAAATACTTTTAAGTAGTATCTACCCGATGGAATATTTTCCATTTTGTAATTTGAACCAGCCCGTATATATTCATTTCGGATAGCCTTTTGCGTTTTTACGCTTACTAAACACACAATAGCATCAGAACTATTGCTATTTTTAAAAGTAATCCATGCACTTCCTCCAAATTTCCCTTTACCAAAACAGCCGCCAAAAGGAGACGCACCATTAGCCAAATGATTTCCTTTGTACTTGCTTTTTTCTACAGGTTTAGGTTTATAATTCTCTGTTGATGATGGATTTGAATAAGTATTGCTTGGCGGTGGTGAATAATCAGCAGTGTTATTTGTCGTAGGTATTGGAGTAGATGTATTTTGGTTGCTATCATTTGAGCTAAAAAAACTGATTAAGGCAATTATTATTCCGCCTACAACTAAAAACCAAACACAACCACTACTATCTGATGAATTACTTGACGAAGTAGGGCGATTTGCAGCGGGACTTTGGAGCGGTGTAGCTTTTTTCATAGCTTGCAATGTAGCCGTTAATTTGCTATCATTTGCGGCTATAGGCATCATTTTATCTACAAAATTATTCACAAAACTATTTGGAAGAATCGACAAAGTAGGTTTTAATTCATTGACTACGTTCAATTTTGCAGTAGAACTTAGGTTTTTTAGGGAGTTTATAACACTTGGTTTAAAAATATCGTTCAAAACATCTTTTACTTTATCCGTATTTACACTTTGTCCATAAGTAGAATTTACTTTTTTAATAGTAGCATTAATACCTTGTAAAACCTGAATAATAGGTTCGGATTGTTTATCCCTTAATTGCCTAAGCTCCTCGTATGATTTATAAATTTGGGATTTGATTTTTTCTGTTAAATTTATTTTTTGGGCTGTTTGAATCAACTGAATAGAAACATCTATATCATTTTTTTTATTCCAAACCGCTACTGACAAGCCCCTAATTGCTAAGGCTAACTGTTCTCTTATTTCATCAAATACATTTGGTAACTCATTAAGTTCTGAAACAGAAAACAAAGAATTGACTTTAGCCTCAATAGCAGTAGATTGAATTTTATTATTTTCAACCTGTTTTATCAATTCAACTATTTGTAAAAGTGCCGTTGCATATTTAGCAAGTTCAGGATTAAATGATTCGCTTTCTTTTCTACTTTCATATATTTCTTTGATTTGTTCATAATCTTTTTGTAGTTTTTGCTTCGTTAAATTATTGATATTGAATGATAAAGAGTAGCTAATTATTTTAAATGATGCTTCTGCATCATTTATTCCATTAAAAACAGCTACTGAAATGTTACGTATCTTTTGCGCAATTTCATTTCTTTGATTCTGAAAATATGAGGGCAAAATATTTATTTGGTTAGCATTTGCTTTTTCTTGTAAATCAGGATACAACTCCTCAACAGTATCTTCATCATAATAACTCTCCTCATTATCAATATCATTACGAATCTCCTGCAACTCATCTGTTAGGCTTTTTAACAAGAAAGAAACTCCTTTATAGCACTTCTCTTTATCTTCATTAGTAACTAAAGGAGAATTTGAGCCTATTTTTTTTAATAGGTGAATATCCTCATTTTCAAATGCTTTTAATAGTACCTTATTATATTGCTCTGCATAATAACTACTTATAAAGTTAATAAAATCCTGATTGGAAAACATATTTTCTTGTCGATAATTTGACAAAAAGGAAATATTCTCATACATTAGAAAATTATTTAATGCTTGGTTTTCAAGAATATATAAGTAAAACTCTCTTTTCTCTGGATTATCCAACTCGTCAGTAATGCGAATAAAATCAGATTTAGTAACCTTTTGGCTACCAACCATTATTGTTCCATCATCTGACAAATCAAATTCCGTTAATTTTCTTCGTTTCGCTTTTTTTATTAATGCAGGCTCTGCATTTTCAATTTCAAGCAACTCAAAAGGATTTAGAAAATTCATATATTATTAGTAATCAGTATTTTAATATTTTTCTTGCTGCTAACGAAATGTGCTAATGCAGGCGTGGCGGCGGGTTGGCTTTGCGCTTAGGCTCGCCACGCTTGGCATTAGCACCCATGTTCTGCGATTTTTTATTTAATTAATTTGAATATAATAACAAAAAGCATTGAAATAACTACTCCAAAACTTACTAAGAGAGCAACAAAGAGTTGTTTTTGCTTGCTAATAACTTTCAAGAGTTGTTTATCAAGTTCAGTAGTAAAAATTTCTTTGAGTTTGATAGTTTCATTCTCAATGAGTTGTTTAAGCTCAGATTTATTTTCCGCAAGTTTTATACGTACAGTTTCTTCAAAATCACGATAAAATTGTTTATTTTCCTTCCTTAAATTCTCAACTATTTCCGTTAAAGACTTTTCAAATGCCTTATTTTGTTGCTTGATTTCGTCAAGTTTTGTGTTTAAAAGGCTTTGAATATCAACCTTATTTTGGCTGTATTGCTTTTCAATTACAGCAATATTTTTCTTAACCTCGTTTTGAAAAGTTTGATATTCTTTCAAAACGGACTGCAAAGTTTTATTGCTCTCTTGAATTTTGGAAACAACCGTTTCGTATTCATTCGCAAGTTTCTTTATTTCTTGGTGGACTTCGCCAATAGATTTTAGCTTTGACACTTCTTTGTCAAACTCTGCTAAGGTAGTATCAAATTTTTGCAAGTTGCTCATAAAACAGTTGGTTTGTTGCTTTTAATAATTTCAACTTGTCTGTTAAAATATCTCCAAGCAAGTACATAATATTAAATTTATCTGCTAAAAATTCTAATTTTTCAGGATAGAATTTTGTTATTGATTTTGCTAATTCATACTTATTATCTTCTGAAAGATGCAAGCCTAAATTTATCATTTGTTCAATGATTATTTCTTGTTCTTTAGCTAAAAAGATGGCTTTAAATTGTGAAATTGCGTTTTCTAAGCGTGGTTTTCCATCTGTATCTTCGTAGTCGTCAAGAAATAAACGAATAAACCCACTAATCAAGTTTAAGCCAATATTTGAACGATAATTAATGAGAAAACGGCTTAATTGATTTTGTAGGGTTTTTATCTTACTCTTACTAATTACATTTGCTCTTTCATAAAATACTTCAAACCATTTTTGAAATTCTTTTGGATTTTCTGCAACATGTTGAATCGTAAAAGTAGTTTCATCAAATCTAAATTTTTCATCAATTGCTTTTTTAAAACCCTCATTTCCTAATTCTGGGTACTTAGTACATAATTCAGAAAGGTCTTTTAATGACTGTCTTCTTGAATATACAATTTCGTCCCAAGTCCATTGAAGAAGATAGAAAATTGCCTTGTCTATAAATTCTACTTTATCAATCTTGCTAATAAAAGGTAAAATATCTGGTTTTTCTGTCTTGTATTTATGTATATAACTGATAAGATTTGATAAAACACTTTTATCTGTTAATTGGTTAAATTCTACTTCGTAATGCGTAACAAAGTCTGTTGTCCAATCTTTGACTATTCCCAACAAACTTAGTCTATAAATACCTTTTTGTATTTCATTTTCATTGGCGTAAACAGTTTTATTGAATACTCTTTGACTGTATGTTTGCAAGTCGTTTTTAGCATTGCCCCAAAATATTTTTTTTGTTATGTTGGATTGAAAATAAGTATCTATCAAAAACTTGAGAATAATAAAATCTTCCTGCATATCTCTTTGCCCTTGCAAGAACAAAAAGATAATACGAAAAATATCTTTACCGCTAAATCCTACTTCTTGATTGATTTCTTTAATGCGGGTAATGCTTGTTTCAGGTGCAAAAATCTCATCAACTAATGCTTTATCAAAAGTTTCGTGGGAATGAAACACAAAACATTTGGCTTTTTTGTCTTTGTTTTTTGGGTCATTTTTATCCCACCTACCTGCTCTACCTGCTTCCTGATAAAGGGCTTCTACCGAACTTGGCAAACCATAATGAAAAGTGTAATGTATATTTTGCTTATCAATACCCATGCCAAAGGCTTTTGTGGCTATCATTAAGGGGAAATTATTTTTTTTGAACGACTTTTGAACAGTTTGCTTATACTTTTTAAAATCATTTTCATTCATTACAGGTAAATCATGACCAATCAACACTTGAAACCATCTCGGATTTCTTGTACCTCTTACTTCATAAAGGTTTTCATTCAAGCATCTTTCAATTAAGTCTTGTTCAAATCCTTCTTGAGAAAGATGTTGCTCAATACTATATCTTAGTGCTTCATGATTTGTTACTATAAAATCTTCTAATAATTTTTTTGTGCTAAAACTTGGAACCTCGCCCGAATACCATTTTACCTTACTTTGATTAATTGTATTAAGTTTATTAGAAACGGTATAGCAACCAAAGTCACCATTTACATTTGGCGTAAATCCTAAGCCTGCTTTATCATTAAAATCTAAGAAGTCTAATTCTTTTATTTTTTTCTCAAAGGTATTCCACTTTTGTCCATTGTCGTTGATTACTTCAAAATGTAATTCTTTTCTGCTATAATCTGAAAGGGTTTTTACGTTTTCATCTTTAATTCCAAACTCTATTTTTACATCTTTCAATACATTTACAGATGCTGTTGCAGTAAGTCCTATAAATTTAGTATTAGGGCAATATTTTTCAATAGTGTTTGCCAAATTAAGGTAGGAAGTTCTAAAATCATGTCCCCATTCTGATAAACAATGTACTTCGTCTATTACCGCATAAGCAATAGAAAAATTAGCAATTACAGAAGATAAATAATCTCTAAAAGTTTTAATCTGAAACCTTTCGGGTGAAACCCAAATAAACAAATACTTGCCTTGCGAAAAATCAGATTGGACTTTTTTCTTTTCTTCAGGGGTTAAATCGCCTGAAATAAAATTTGTATTGGTTACTAAGGAATTATTTAGGTTGTCTTGTTGGTCGTACATCAAAGATTTGATAGGACAAACTACAAAGTTGATGCTTGGTTGCAACAGGCAAGGTAATTGATAACAAATTGATTTTCCGCCACCTGTAGGTAAAAGTCCAATTGTATCATTTCTTTGTAACGCATTTACGATAATGGGAAATTGTCCTTCTCTAAAATCAGGTTTTTCAAAAATGTTTTGTAAGAAAAAACGCAAAGCATTTTTATCTTGCTCATTATCACTTACAATTTCGTATTTAAGTGGCTCGGCTGTGCTTGCTCTAAAATAATTTTTCTCTGCACCAAAATAGTCGGTTCTTACATAAATTTTTTCGGTGTAAAGTTCGTTTTCGTCTGTATATCTTTTAAAAAGGCTAAAATCAATTGGAATAAAGCCTTTGTGAAAAATCACTTTACTTTCGTGGCTATAAGTTTTGATTTCAAAATTAGGCTGTTGAAAATCTAATTTGCGAAGTTGGCAAAGGTTTTCAAGCCACAAAAACAAGTCTTGTATGGCTAATTCGGCAAAGCCTTTTATATCTCTTTCTAAGATATTGAATTTCCAAACCTTATCATTGATTGAAATGTAATCGTTAATCAATAGTTCTAAAACCAATAGTTGAAAACGAATAATGGCGGTTGGCAAAAATTTAGTACGATATTCGTAATCTGAAATCTCGTTGTTTTTGATTTTGGCATAAGCATTTTTATAGAAAAGCAATTTCTTTTCATTTTCTGCTAAATGATTGATTATTTCGTTGATTTTGATTTTAAAAGTGCCATTTCTTAGTTCATTTGTTGAAATTCTGACTGTTTTAAAGCCTTTTGAGTTCAAATAATTATTTCTTGCCGCATCAGTTATACCACCTACAATACCTGCATGGTGAAATCCATCAATTTCAATTATTAATTTTACTTGTGGCAAGAAAAAATCAACTTGCTGGTTAATAAATTGGTCGTTGTATTCATCTACAAGTTCGTTAATTTCTACTTCGGGCAAAATAAGGGGCTGCACAAACGCATATTCGCCAAAGTATTGAGGAATGATTTCCTCAAAAAACGTTTTTGCAGGAAAATAGTTATTTGCTGTATCGCCTTTTATAGTATTATTCCAAATGGGTGTTTCGGTGTCAATCAACAAAAAAGGCTCTTTGAAATCATCTTGCTCATGAATTTTGCCTATTTGGGTTTGTAGATATTTTGAAAGAATAGTAGGAAAGCCACGTTGCAAAAGGTTTTTCACAACAAAATAAACCGATAAGTATTCAGACTTAATCGGGTTTTCAACCAAGTTTTGGATTACAAAATTTGGGTTAGTAAAAGCGTAATTTGCAGTAAATTTCTTTTGCATTATTTTTTTTATTAATATCGCAGAACGACTGGCGTTGCCGATTTGCCGCCGAGCTTAGGTTTTGAGCTTCGGCTGGGCGGCATTTTCGGCAATGCTTATGTTCTCGGCTTTTTTAATTGAACAGATTTAGCGCCTAAACAGCCTCAAGAATAATCTTTTTGTTAACCATTTTTTTGTATAAGTTAAAGTATTTATTTTTCATATCACTTAAAATAGTTGAATTAAAATATATTGTATGTATTTTGGGGCATTTTAAGAGTTTTCTTATCGCTTTTTTATAGTTAAGTTCCTTATTACCACTTAAGTTTA
>JAYUZN010000190.1:0-5163 GCA_043751755.1 Bacteroidota bacterium
TCCCTGTATATACAGTGTATCTCCCTTGATTTCTCCCTGTTTTTCTATCTTTTGATAGGCTATTTCGCTGCAAAAATGCTGATAATAAGGACGTACAGAAGGCTTTTCCACCAAAGCATCTTCATAATCCTTAAAAATAGGGAGAAAGGGGCTAACGCTGCCAGCGTGTGTGCGCAGGAAGGCGATGATTTCATGCCAATACACAAATTGCGCCTTTTCAAGTTCCGTTTTATGCCCAATCATCATGGCACATATCGCCCTATTTGGGATAAAATTGAGATTGGGATACGCTTCTGTAAAGGCTTTTTTATCCCCCAAATCGAAGGTTTTTTGTGTGCTGTCAGCCCTTGCATGATAGAGCCAACACATTTCATCATAAAACTTTTCATCTTGTAAAAAAAAGTGTGCTGTTGTTGAAATTCAGGCATATTTAGTTGCAATAATAGCGAGTGCTTTACTGCCATTATCTGACCATGCTATTCCCTTATGTTTTTGCCTTCGCCCAATAAGTTGGTCATTGGCTTTTTCGCCTCTGCCCGAGCCAATAGTTTTGCCTGCCTTCTTTCTTTTGTCATAATCAATAATTTCGGCTTTATGTTTCTCCAAATAAGTGATAAGTTGTTCTAATACCTCTGTGTTTTTGACGTTAATGGTTGCCAAATATGTTATAACCTCGTCTGTTTTTCCATGCCATAACAAGTTGTTAATCAATTTGATATGCGCAGATTTTTCGATTTTGTTTATCGCTATCATTGACATTAGATCCTTTATTTTCTTTTTTAAATGATACCAATCTAAAATAATGCAGATAAGTGGCGACAATTTTTCTGTAAAGTCAGTGCGAATACTCGAAGCTCCATCTGTAATACCCACAACGTGCAAAGGCTCTTTTTCTTGGGCATAATTTACGCGTAAAGTATGTGCGACCAATTCAATCGTAGAATAGGCGGGGAAATCCTTTGATGCCAAGCCCTCTGTTAGTTTAATAAATTGATTATCAGGTAATTGTAAAACAGCGACATTCGTATTCACGCGCTTGAGTAACTTGGATTTAGTTGCCGATAATTCAGCAAAATTAGGATTATTTTTGCGAAAGGGACATTGTTTTTTCACACAAATAGCATCATAGAAAAGAAGTATCTCCTTGTCCCTAGGCGAGTAAATATCTATTTCGCTTGCCGCAGCAATAGACAAGGGGCTTTCAACTGTCCTTAGCGACATTTCCTGGGCATTCTCTGCCGAAATGTGCTCCGCCTCAATAATTACGGCTCGCTCCAAACCCGCAGAAGTCGTCTTTAGATGAGCAATTTCCGATAAATTCTCGCATAAAGCAGCATAAGACAGGCGATTTGCGTATTTAAAAACGTAATTATTCAGTTTCTTTGTTCGTAAATTGCCGCTAAAAAGCCCATTTAATGCAAAAAAATCTGTCCCAAGACCGCCCGTTTTTGGGCAGTAACGTTGCACATTAAAGCGAACTTCTCCATAAAAGGACTGGATAATTACTTCTCGCTTTCCGTTTTTTTTAAATCCGACCCAATTTCTTGCGCGTTTTGCGCCTTTTCCAACAAAAAGCCTTCCACTTCAGGAATCGCAGATGCTATAAAAGATTCACAAGACGATTCTATGCCATCAAAATCTGCGCAACAAGAATTGTGCGAAGTACTGTGTTCCAACGTATGAAGCTCTCCCGTTTCATCGCTGATGATGAGTTTAAAGTTTAGCATAATTATAGGATAAGAATGGAAATACCTTTTTTACAAGGCAAAGGTAACACATTTTAGCACACTTTTTTTTACAAGATGAATTTTTTTGTATAAAAAGGCGTTTTTTCATACCTTTGCCCTACAATCCCATCATTATGACCGAAAAACTGCCGTATGACATAGATATATTAATCGATACTTTTGCTTTGCAATCGCAAGAAAATTGTGAAATATTGCAGAAATGGATGCAGGCTTCTTTTGCTATAACAGAAATGGAAATATTGATTATCAACGAGTTGCATCAAGACATGGCGAAAAGAGGCGACTATCTCAATGAAGAAGAACTCAAAATTCGTTTTGTAGGCATGATGTTTTTCCTTGCCAAAATAGAAGTAGAAAATGAGATTCGGGTTTTTTATGAGAGAAGTATGGCAGCAGAGGTAAATGGCTATCCTTTGGCAGTCATTGCCGATTGCCTCGTTGCGCAGCCTTTTGGCTACAATACGCCGAGAACGCCTTATTTCTTTCTTCAAGAGTTCAAAAAAGGGAAGGGCGAAAAAAATGACCCTGAAGCGCAAATGTTGATGGCTATGCTTATTGCACAATCCAAAAATAATGACGACAAACCGCTATATGGGGGCTTTTTGGTTGGTACAGATTGGCGTTTTGCGACTTTGATAGCCAAAAACTACTGCACAAGCGAGAAGTTTGATATGATGAAAAAACAGGATATGATTCAAATGATGTTTGTGCTACGAAAATTGAAAGACTTAATTTTAGCCATGCCGAAATAGCTGTTTTTATGAAAAATATATACCTTTTGTTCTTCTTACTAATAGGCTTATTCTCCGAATCGAAAGCGCAAACATGGCTCTTTTCGCCAGAACCTGTTATAAGAGATACTTTTAACACGACTATTTATCTTGATTATGGGGATTCTGCTGCTTTGAGTATCTTCAACAGGTGGGGAAGAGAAATAAAAACATTGATTCCCATGAAAATACATACCCGTAATATTGTTAAAGTAGATACGATATTGCATTTGAAAGTAAGCGGCTATTATCCTATTTTTTGGCAGCCCGACGGGAAAATAAATATAAGAAAAACGATTTATTATGTGGGAGTTGATTCTGTTATTCACTTCAAAGCAAACCTTATCATAAACCCCGAAAGTATTCCCGCAGAGACTTTTGTCATCTTTCCAAATCCTGTAAGGGAGGGCAATATTAGTCTGTTATATGCACAAGATTGGGCAAATGGAATCCTTACAATTTCCAATCAAATAGGACAGATTTTATATACAACTTCACTTTTAGAAGTTAGTAAACAAAATAATATATTGAATGTGAGCAATTTAACTATGGGAGATTATATTTTATCGGTAAAAACGGATACAAAACAAATAAGCAAAATACTTGTTATTGGGGAATAAAGCTTAATTATTTTTTACTATAAAGAAAAAATCGTAAAGTTCGCAAAGAAAGCCCACGCAAAGTTCGCAAAGTTGGATATTTCGAGCGACTCCTTTGCGAACTTTGCGGTAATAACGACAGAAATACGCGTTTTTCCTGCTGTAGTTGTGTTGTAAAAAAACATTGATAGATACATAACATATCATTAAACAGGTTTCCCAAAATCCGCTTTTAGTTGTTTCACTTTTGCTTCAATTTCAGATAGGCGTTCTTTGAGAGCCGCTTCTTTTTCAGGAAACTTTTGCTCAATCAAGTCCTTGACCATCATTTCAAGGGCTTTAGGATTGAAAAATAAATAAGTTGATGATTTTATAGTCCCGTAGGGACGCGATATTTATAGAAAAAAAATATGCCCCGCCCCGCCCGCCCCCTCTTGTTTTTCGTGCTTGCACGAAAAATGGGATAAATTGGGGGGATAAATTCCATTTTCTATAAATATTTAGTGCCTACGGCACTAAGAAAATAAGATAATTAACGATAGTCATAAATCGTTAAGTTATTTAATTTTCGTTCCTTACTTTCTACAAATTAATTATTCTTTCTTTTTTCGCCTAAACAAAAGAATCGGCTGTATGGGCATAGTATCGCCTAACAAAAATCCCCAAGGTTTCAATATTTCTATGTGGTCGAAGATTACTTTTAGAATTGCGGTAAGTGGAATAGATAAAAACATGCCAGGTATTCCCCATAATGCGCCTCCTGCAATGACAACGATTATCGAAACAAGCGCATTGATTCGTACTTTTGAGGCAACTAATTTGGGCAACACAAAATTATTGTCAATTAATTGAATAATCAGGTATTGAAGTGCTACTAATAAGGGATATATACTAGATTCTTCCGTAGCAAAGGCAACTATCATAGATAAAGCTAAGGCTATCATTCCGCCAAGATAAGGAATGACATTTAAAATTGCGCCAATTATCCCTAATACAATGGCATAATCTATTCCCAGAATAAGTAACCCTACCGAATTGAGGGCTGCAATTATTCCCGCTTCTAACAGCAGGGCAGTTAAATATTTTTGAATGATTAATTTAATAGAAATAAGGATTTCATTTACTTCTTTTTGGTTCTGTAACCCAAAAAGTTGGCGGATAAAATCAAGTAATAACGGCTGATAATACAAAATCATGAATACATAAACCGGAATTAGAAAGAATATCGCCAGCGTATTTCCTACCGTATTAAATGTTTTGCCAATTAACGCACTACTTCCGCTTAATAATTCCGTTTTAGTATCTGAAATAAAGGTTTTGTTAATATTAAAATTCGTAGAAAGCCAAGAAATCGAGCGATTGAAGGTTACATAAAATTTATCTAATAGCTTAGGAAAAGAATCGATAAACGTGGTAAGACGCGAAGACAATACGACAATTAATAACAGGCTTATCAAAGATACAATGACTAATGTGATTGTAATAGCGACCACTCGATTTACTTTTTTGCGCACAAAAAAATTTACAAGCGGGTTTAAGGCTATCGCAAAGATAGTAGCATAAATAATCGGCAGCATAATACTTTGCCCAATATAGAGCATACTCATTAACGCAAATAGTCCTACAGATATAAGAGCTGCTTGCGCATAAAAAGGAAGTTTAGTTGTGTTTTGCATGGTGGTATATATTGTGAAATTAAGGGGCTATTTTATCCTCACCTTGGTCCTATGTCCCATTATAAAATGAGTCCGAATAGGGCTTTTCTCATTAGCAAGGACTTCGGCGCTTGTGCGGCTGCCTGTGTGTAGTCCTTCCTCGTTGGGGTTCACAAGCCCGTAACATTTGTAGCAAGGTGTTGTTAATAGCATTGCTATCTTTTTGTCCTATGCTAAAGGACTGATATTCAAGCTATTTTTTTCTTTTGTATAAAGCGAAACCTGCAATATGGATTTGTGTAAAAATATTCCTGCAAATATAGGACTTTATCCTTAACTTTGCCTTTTTATCTGCAAAAAACACAATGCACAAAACACTATTCTCGACCTG
>JAYUZN010000191.1:0-4606 GCA_043751755.1 Bacteroidota bacterium
AAGAAAATTCATGCTTTCCCATTTGGCATAAATATCTTCTTTATTTTCTGGAATCGCTCTGCAATGCAGCTTTCCTTGTGCAAAAGCAATATCTATAAAAACATCTTTTCCTTGTTTTTTACCTTCAAAAGCACTCATCATCAAGGCAGGTTTAGCAACTCTTATTCCATTGATACTCAACAAGTCAGCATCAATGGTCTCATAAGTAGTTCCCAAACTCGCAAACGCCAAAGCCTCCAAAATATTGGACTTTCCGCAGCCATTTTCGCCAATAAACACATTCACACGCCCCAATTCTATTGTGTCATTTGCGATGGATTTGAAGTTTTTGATGCTGATGGATTCTAACATAAATATTCACAAAAATTCATTTTGTAGCGTAATAGCGTGGCACACTTTTCAACAGTGTGCCACGTTATTACACGTAAATCTATAACATTCAAATTTACGGTTGAGCCTGTGAGAGAAGTAATAAAAACTTACTTTTGCCTATTTTCTCCTGCATAAATCAAATGCCTACAGCCCACCACATGGCTATTTTCCTCTGTACGAAGGCTACAAAAACAGCCTGTATCGTCATCAAAGGCGCAACGGGTACAAGAAACATTGGCACATTCTTCGCCCACAATTTGTATGGGGAGATAAATAAAGCCATCTGCGCCCCAAGTAAGGTACACCCGCATGACCTTAGAGCCTTCGCCCTCCTCACCGATATGACTTTCCGCAGTGAGAAAAATAGCCCCACGCAAGTCCACCGTTCCATTTGATTGCTTTATGCCAATGTTTACAGGGTCCACCATGCCCATTTCATTGCTAAACAAATTGACAAAAATTTTGCGCACACTGCGCATCTCCGCCACAATTTCAAACTTTCCATCGGGTGTTTGTCTTGCTATTTTGGTCTGGGCAGCCCCCACATATAGCGAAACCATCATACAAGCCATCAATATTGCCCTTATCACAGGTTGCTTCATATTTTGTAATGAGATATTTGTCGCCAAATTAACGCAATATTTTTGGCATACGCCAAATTTATCTCTAAATTTAGGAATATTTAACGAACGGGAATTAAATAACTTAACATTTTTCTCACCCCTAAGGCACGAAGAAACACGAAGCAATAGGGTAAAAGAAGGCATCTAAGCCACATTTTTTCTTTCTTAGTTTCCTTTGTGCCTTAGGGGTAAATTATGATTTTTTTCTTTTTGTGTTCCTAAGTATTAACCTTCGCTTTTATCTGCGAAATCTGCTATTATCTGCGCCAATCTGCGTGCTTACTTTCGATAATCTACCTGTGTTGCCACAAGTTCTGCTATTTCAAGATGTCTCAAATCATTCAGTTTTTTAGTCACAATTTCACCCTCTTCTGGCACTTCCAATATATTTACGCCGGTGTTATCGTGGGTAAAAATGTGCATATCTTTCATTCCATAGCCCAACAATTCGCTCAAAATAATCCGCAGCGTGCGCCCATGTGTGCAGACCAAAATATGCCCCTCTTTATGCTTAACAAACAACTCTCGAAAAAATGGCTCACATCTCGCCCAAACCTGCACAGGCGTTTCGCCATTTGGTAGCCCTTTATCCAATTCCCCTCTTGTCCAAGCATCTGTAATTTCGCGGAAAATCTGCCTTGTTTCGGCACTTGCTGCCCGCCCTTCTAAGTCCCCCCAACCAAATTCGTTGATAGCTGCATGTTGCGAAAAAACATAGCCCAAACTTTCAAAATCTCGAAGGGTTTGCTGTGTGCGTTTGAGGCGACTACAATATATTTTGGCAAAAGGAATGTGCTTGTAAGCCTCAAAAAAAGCCCGTCCTTGTTTGTGTCCCGTTTCATTCAAATCAGAATCCACGCCACCGCCTTGCACAACGCCCTGAACGTTGAAATCGGTCTCGCCATGGCGAATAAGATATAATGTAAGCATACGTTTCTGTAAAGAGATTATCTAAGAAACTGCTTTGACGGCGGGATTGTTTTTGGAAGGAGATAAAGCGGCATTTTATATTTGCTTTTTTAACCATAAAACTCTACTTTTGTACACACTTTCGGAAGGAACTATTTGGGCTAACCTATTGAACACACTTAGGGTTAAATGGTTTGCTACAAATAAGGACATTATGTTAAATAAATAATATTATATGCAAAAAATATCCATCTTCTTGCTTTTTTCTCTTTTTACACAAATCAGTATTTGTCAATCTTTTACAAGCTATTTTACAGGCGACACGACCGATATAAACCTCGTGCCTGATGGCGGAATCTGCCTCATGGGAGGTGCAACGGAACATGACAGTGCCATGATTTGGTTTCTCAAACAATCGGCGGGCGGCGATATTATCGTCCTTCGGGCAAGTGGTGCAGACGGCTACAACGATTATATGTATTCGCAACTGGGTGTGGGGGTACATTCGGTTCAAACCATCGTTTTCAATGATTCTACTGCTGCTTTTTCGCCATATATAGCCCAACAAATCCACAATGCAGAAGCGGTCTGGATAGCTGGGGGCGACCAAAATACCTATATAAAGTATTGGAAAAATACGCCAATTGAATATGAATTGCAGTATTTGATAAATGCTAAACATGCTGCAATAGGCGGTACAAGTGCAGGAATGGCAGTGTTAGGAGATGCGTATTTTTATGCTGGAAATGGAACAGTAACTTCTGGTGCAGCGATGGCAGACCCTTACAATACCGCAATGACGATTAGCTACAATGATTTTGTGCAGATTCCACGCCTTACACATCTCATCACAGACTCGCATTATGACAGCCCCGATAGGCGCGCAAGGCATTTTGCGTTTATGGCACGTTTGAGCAAAGACTACAATATTCGCCCCTTTGGAATTGCTTGCAATGAGTATGTGGCAGTGTGTATTGGTACAAATGGAATTGCGAAAGTCTATGGCGACTATCCTAATTATCAGGAGTTTGCGTATTTTTTGCAAGGAAATTGCTATACGCCCAATACCCCCGAAACCTGCCTAAGCGGGCAAACGCTGACTTGGGACATCAACCACGAAGCCGTCAAAGTCTATAAAGTTCCCGGCACAAATGGGGGAAATAATACCTTCGACCTCAACACGTGGAAAGAGGGCACAGGCGGAGGTTGGGAAGATTGGTATTCGATAAATGGCGTTTTGACTACGGTGGTAGGCGCGCTTGCTCCTGAATGTACTTTTGTTTCTACAGAAAAGGAAATCGGCAAAGATATAAGCATTTCCCCCAATCCGAGTAGCGATTTTATTGAGGTAAATTGGGGAAATACAAGCCCTTTTTCCTACAAAATACGAGATATACAAGGAAAAGAGCTGCTTTCAGGGGAAATGCAAAGGGGTAAAATAGACATCAAGGCTTTGGCAGCAGGAATTTATTTGATGGAATTGGAGGTAAATGGGAGCTATTTTTCAAAAAAGTTTGTAAAGGAATAAAATTCTTACAGAGTTGAACATATTTAATTGCAGATTTGCGCAGATAACAAAAATTTGCGAAAATCTGCATGCAATCAAAGAGTTACTTCCCGTATCATAAAATTTTTGCCTTGAATAGCAATACACAAGCGGAAAATCTTAGTAATTCCATGCGCTTGCAATTCTGTATCATATTTATTCAATTTCATTTGCTTGCGCGCTTCCATCAGTGCGCCGCGCAGGGTTTTGCGTTTTTTGTCGGGGGCTTTTAGTTCGATAACAATGCCCGCCAGCGTTTTATCCTTCGGAATCATACAAATATCATAGCGTCCGTAGCCGCTTTCGCCATTCGATTTTACAATATATTTGCTTCCTAACATTGCTAACATGCCGAGCAACAAGGCATGATAAAAGTTTTCGCTCACATTTTTGGCAGTATCATAAAAGCTAACCGTCTTGAGCAAAAAATCTTCAAAAAACCGCTCAAAAGGCTCTAATTCGCCTCTTGTCAGGGCATTTATCATTTTGGTATAATCCAAATAGTGCATATCTTGTGCTATCCAATTTTGAATTTGTGTGCGATACACATGCCTTACTTCTAAGTTTGGGACAGAAATATCGCCTTCTAAAATGGTGTCGCTGTTTTTGGCTAACTGACTAACCCGCAAATATCCGGTAAATAACAAAAGATTCCAGATGGCATTTTCCGAAGTTTCTAAGCGTGGAAAGGACAAATCCGCCTCTATTTCCACCCGAAAAGTTTCGCCTCTTATCAGTTTTTCGATGTCCGCCTCCACATTCGTTTCTCCTTGAAAAAAAAACCTTCTTAACAAGGCATTATCCGAAGTATTGACCCAATAAGGCATACAACCATCTTTGGGATTTGAGACAAAATACAAGATAGACCAAGGGTTATAAATGGTAATTCCGCCAAAAAGATAGCCATCATACCAGCGTTTTATCTCCGAAAACTCCGCACCATTGAGTTCATAAGCTTTGAGCATTGTTTTTACTTCCGTTTCTGTAAAGCCAAAAGAATCTGCAAAACGCTCCGAATTGAGGATAGAATAGGAGGTAAAATTGTTCAAATCCGAAAATAGCCCTTCTTTTGAAACCCTTGAAATGCCTGTCAAAACGGCTCTTTCAAGGGCTACATTGTCTTTCAAGCCGCTGCCCAAAAAGGTTTTGAAAAAAG
>JAYUZN010000192.1:0-5849 GCA_043751755.1 Bacteroidota bacterium
GCTTTTACGCGCAAATTGCGGTCTGCGGGACCTATAAATTTAGTCAAACGCATTTTTTTATCCCGCATATAACGATGCAAAATCCCTTCTTTGAGCGCATGGGTAGAGACCATTATTTGTCCCAAACCCAACTCCTCCAATATGTACTTCACAAGGCAGGCTCCCAGCACAATCATCTCTACCCTTGTGCTGTCAAGTCCCTCTATTTTGGCACGTTCCTGACGGGTAGAAGGCAAAAGTTTCTCATACACAAGGTCAAAATCCTTGCTTTCATAGCGATAGCCATTGATGTTCATGGTGGCTACTTTGTCCTTTTTGAGATAAGCAGCTAAGGCAGAAAGGGTCTCAAAAGTGCCTGATGAGCCTACCAAAATAGACAAATCAAACTCTTTTAGTTCCTGAACAAGCCCTGATAATTCTTTATCTAACAAGGTATATAAAGTGGCTATCTCCTTAGTTGTGATGGGATTAGAGGGTTTTATTTTTTCTAAAAGTCTTGCCCCTCCAATATTGATGCTACGCAAAAACTCTGCTCTGCCTTCGTGCGCCACAATAAATTCCACGCTTCCACCGCCAATGTCCATCACCAACGCCCGTTCTTCAAAAGGGAGTTGTATGCCATTTCTTACGCCTTCAAAAATGATAGAAGCCTCCTCATTTCCATTGATGGTTTTGATGAGAATATTTGCCTCTTTTTTGGCATCTTCAATGAAATCCTGTCCATTTGAGGAGCTACGAATGGCACTTGTGGCAAAAGCAAGCACCCGTACAATGCCACTCGTATCAATAATGGTACGAAACATTTTGAGGGCTTCAATGCCTCTTTTGTAGGCTTCTTCGGTGATTTTTCCGCTTCCAAGACCCCCTTCTCCCAATTTTACAGGCTCTTTATATTTTCCTTTTATAACATAGTCATCTCGCTCATCTACCTCTGCTATCATAAGATGAAAGGTATTTGTGCCGAGGTCAATAATGGCTATCGTTTCTTTGGTCATAATTTACAGATTGATATTTATTGGCTGAATGAGGCTACGAAATTGCAGATAAAATGGCAGATTTACTAATTTTTTTTGGGGGTTATGTAGATTTAACATGTTTTTCAAAATTCTAAATGATTTGCTTTTTATCCATAAATTGCCTACATTTGTATTCTAATGTACAGCTTACAAATAAGCTAAACAGATACTTAGAGTATTAAATAGTTGATTATTAAGCACTTATACTAATTTTTATCATGGAAAAAGATAAAATCCATAACGCAGTAAAAGAAGCCTTAATCAAAGAAGGGTGGAAGGTTACGCACGACCCCTATAAACTCAAAACCTTAGGCATGGACTATGAAATTGATTTAGGGGCAGAATAAATGCTGGCGGCTGAACAAGAAGGGCGTAAAATAGCCATTGAAATCAAAAGTTTTTCCGCAGGTTCTTTTGTCTATGAATTTCATACGGTATTAGGACAGTTTCTGAACTACGAATTATGTTTAAAAGAGCAAGAACCTGACCGAATCTTATACCTTGCGCTCCCACGCTTTGTGTATGAGACGTTCTTTCAAAGAACTGCCATTCAAATCATTATAGAAAAATATCAGCTACGATTAATTTTATTTGACAGCTACAAACAAGCCATCACACAATGGATACAAGCCTAAAAATAGCGACTTATCGCGACATAATTCTGACTTATTTTGAAGAAAAAGCTGCCGTAAAAGCCGCAAATTTGCCTAATTGTGAAAATGTGGTCATTGCAGATACACAAAAAAATCATTACCAGTTGATGACTATCGGCTGGGAGGAAAGTCGTTACCTCCATTCCCTCTCTTTTCATTTGGCGATTGCGGCAGATGCAAAAATTTGGATTTTGGCAAATTGGACAGACATTGACATTGCCATCGTACTCGTAAAATTAGGCGTTCCTAAATCAGATATTGTTATAGGATTCTATCCTGAATACGCGCGCGACGAAACAGAATATGCCCTAAAATAAATATTCATTTCTCCCGAACTTAATTCCTACCTTTGCAGTTTGTTTCTGAACATACATAATATTTATGTCATCTACACACACGAGCGAAGGTAATGGTAATGGCAACGGACACAAGCATGTCCTCAGTGCCGCAGGCGTATTTATCGCATTAGGAATCATTTACGGAGACATCGGAACCTCTGTTTTGTACGTTTTTAAAGCCATTATTGGGGAAGATACTATTTCCAAAGAGTTGGTTTATGGCGGAATGTCTTGTGTTTTTTGGACATTGACTCTCGTTACGAGCTTCAAATATGTATATCTCGCTCTCAATGCCGACAATCGAGGTGAAGGCGGGATTTTTGCTTTATATGCCTTAGTGCGCCGTCACAAGACAAAATGGGTCATTTTTCCTGCCATTATTGGCGCAGCTTCTTTGATTGCAGACGGCTTTATTACGCCCCCGATTTCCATTGCTTCCGCCGTAGAAGGCTTGGAATTTATCCCAGACTTGCATAAATTTGGCATAAAAAGTTATATTTTACCCCTCATATATGGCATTTTGATAGCCCTTTTTGTAATTCAGCAATTTGGGACAAATGTTATAGGACGTGCTTTCGGACCCGTCATGTTTATTTGGTTCAGCACCATGTCCCTTTTGGGGCTTGTCTATATCGTCCCAAATCCCGGCATTCTTCTAGCCCTTTCGCCGCATTATGCCGTAGATTTATTGCTACATTATCCCAAAGGCTTTGTGTTGCTGGGGGCAGTATTTTTGTGTACAACAGGGGCAGAAGCCTTGTATTCGGATTTAGGGCATTGTGGCAAGGAAAACATAAGAGTAAGTTGGATTTTTGTGAAAATAGCCTTGATTATCAACTATTTGGGGCAATCCGCCTATTTGATGCAGTTTGAAGGAGATACATTAGCACAAGCCGGGGGAGGCACAGCCTTACCCCCTTTTTATGGAATGATGTCCGAAAGTTTCCGCCCTTTTGGGGTAGTCATTGCCACACTCGCCGCCATTATTGCCAGTCAAGCCTTGATAACAGGCACTTTTACCTTGGCAAATGAGGCAATGAAACTCAAACTTTTCCCCAATATGAAGGTGCATTATCCTGCACATCTCAAAGGGCAAATTTATATTGCTGCCATGAATTGGATATTATTGGGGGGTTGCATGTTGGTGGTTTCTGTGTTTCAAGAATCGAGCAGAATGGAGGCTGCGTATGGGCTGGCTATCACCATCAATTTGCTGATGACAACTTCCCTTCTCACTTGGCATCTCTATTTGAAGCACAAAAAAGATGATAGTTTCTTCAAAAACCCCAAAACAGTAGTCATCATTTTGTTCATATTCATTGTGATTGAATCTGCCTTTTTCCTCTCCGGGCTTGCCAAATTCTTTCATGGAGGCTGGTTTACGTGCTTAATTGCGCTCATTTTATTTGGCATTATGTATATTATGTATCAAGCAAGGCTTTTGCGCGAAAAATATACGGATTATGTAGCGATTGATGGGGAAATTAAAGACACGATTAGCGACTTGAGCCGAGATTATACGGTTCCGCGCGAAGCCACGAACTTAGTCTATCTGTGTATGTCGGGCGACCCCAGCAAAATAGACCAAAATATAATTTACTCTATCACCAAAAAACGCCCAAAACGGGCAGATACGTATTGGTTTTTGCATGTGGACATTGCCGATGACCCTTCGCTGAAACAATATACGGTAGATGAGATTATTCCCAAAAAATGCTATTTTATTCGCTTATCTTTTGGCTTCAAAGTGCCACACAAGGTCAATTTGATGTTTCGCCATGTTGTAGATGAGTTGATTGCCAAAGGAAAAATAGATGCTTTGAGCCATTATCCGGGACTCAAAAAGCACAATATAAAACAGGATTTTAAATTTATTCTGCTCAATACCCGCGTTTCTGTAGATGAAGAATTGAGTCCTTTCAATCAATTTGTGATACGTTCTTATCGCCTTATAAAGCGTTTTTCGCTCTCTCCAGAAGAGCATTTTAACCTCGAAAGTACCAATATTGAAGTAGAAAGAATCCCCATTAACATTGGAAAAAGGGCAAATATGAAGTTGGAAGGGCGGTTCAATTTCGTTACGCCTGTGGTAGTAGAGCAAAATGGAAAACTGCATATAACAGGGCGAGTAGATGATGATGAGGAAGGAATTGAAGGCTAACTATAAAAAGTAAACAGGGTGTAACGCTGGCAGCGTTACACCCTGTTTACCCAACAAATATGAAACACATATACCTCATATTCTTAACCATTTTACTGCTTCAAATCGGAGGAGGAGGCTTCTTTTTGCTTTGGCAAAGCCTCCAAAAATACAAAATTCAATCTACAGAACATAGCAAAAATAGCCAATATCTTCACTTATCCCAACAAGATTTTGATGCCTTAGATTGGGAAGAAAAAGGAAAAGAGTTTTTGTTTCAAGGAAAAAGATATGATGTACAAAAAATAACATTTCAGGCAGAAAGGTATGAAATAGCTTGTATAAATGACATAGAAGAAGAGAAAATAGTGCTACATTTGAAAAGCCAATATAATGATAATGAAGATAATAGCAGCAATCCAAGCAAAATAAAATACCCGTTTTGGGAATATTTTTTTCATACAGAAAAGGGAGAAATCTCCGTTTTTTCTACCCAAAAAAAGCCTGTTTTCGGGCAAAATGAAAAGGCTTTTAGGTTTTACCCGGCTTCTCCTAACCCACCGCCACAAGCATAAAGAATTTATTTTTCTGACCAGATTTTCGCAGGTTTTTATCTGCGAAATCTGCACCTATCCGCGCCCATCTGCGAGAAATAAATTCTTATCATTATGCAAAAAATATTTTTAGCTATATCATTTCTGTTCCTAAGCCTTTGTCTTTCCGCACAAAGCACAGATTCGCTCGCGTATATCGCCGATTCTGTCCACATTTCTGCCAGTCGTTTTGAGGTCGTTTCGCCCAAAATAGCACCTACCAAAGTCGAAGTCATTGACAATGCCACCATCAGCTTCATGAACTCGCAGACTTCTGCCGATTTGTTGCAAAATACAGGCAAGGCATTTGTCCAAAAAAGTCAAGGCGGCGGCGGCAGTCCTGTGTTAAGAGGCTTCGAGTCCAACAAAATCCTCCTTGCCGTAGATGGTGTGCGCATGAATAATGCCATTTTTAGAGGCGGACACTTGCAAAATGGGATTCGTATAGACAATTTTTCTACCGAACAAGTCGAACTTATTTATGGTACAGGTTCGCTCATTTATGGCAGCGACGCACTTGGGGGAGTCATTCATTTTGTAAGCAAAAAGCCTAATCTCGCACTCACAAAGCCCAAAATCAATGTGGATTTGCGTGCGGCTTCTGCCAATTGGGAAAAAACCGTTCATGTAGATGCGTCTCTTACCCACAAAAATTTGGCTTCCTTCACAAGTTTTACCTATTCCGATTTTGGCGATTTGAGGCAAGGCAAAAGCAAAAATAGGTTTTACAAAGATACCCTGCCTTACGGACGTAATTTTTATGTTCAAAGATTTGACGGAAAGGACAGCATGATAGCAAATATAAAGCCCCATATTCAGCGTCAAACGGCTTACAATCAATACAATATAATTCAAAAGTTTACCATTCGCCAAAACGAAAATGTGGAACATGATGTGAATTTTTACCTCTCCAATTCCTCAAATGTCCCCCGTTATGACCGTTTGACAGAGGTAAATAACGCAGGAGTTGCCAAAAATGCGCAATGGTATTATGGACCCGAAACTTGGGGCATGGCTTCCTATCGTTTGCGCATGAAAGGCAATGCCAAAATCTATGACAATTTTTCCTTAATCGCTGCGTATCAATACTTTGGAGAAAGCCGTAACTC
>JAYUZN010000193.1:0-2985 GCA_043751755.1 Bacteroidota bacterium
CTGACTTTGCCCAAGTCTCAAACGAGATTCGGCATGAAAAGGAGAACTTGTAGGAATTTTCTTGAAAGCCTCCGCAGCCTTTGCATAATTTCCTGCATTGAAATCGTCCATACCTGTCGACATATTCACGTCTGGAGCTTGTATATCATTTATAGCCGCCTGTTCAGCAGAAAAATCATCTTCTTTTTCCGCTTTTGTCTCTGCGCGCGGAAAATCTTTGGCTTTTTCGGTTTTGGGAGGAGCCGCAGCAGGCATATTTTGTTGAGGTGCATTGCTTAGGGCAGGAGACGAAGTAGTAGTTTTAGTGCCTCCTCCTTTGCTATCAATACCTCCTCCTTTGCCAGAAGTGCCTCCTCCTTTGCTAGCAACCCCTCCTCCTTTGCCAGCAGTAGCGACCTCTTTAGAAGGAGCGATGCTTCCTCCCTTAGAAGATTCGACACTTCCGCCCTTTGTAGGGCTTACCGTAATAGAGGGCGAAGTCATTGCAGCAGGAGGAGGAGGCATTGGTTTTGACGTATTTTTGCCAACCTCTTCCTTTTTCGTTCCCTCTTCCCTCAACGTTTTATTTTGTTCTATGGCTTGCTTTTCTTCCTGCAAATCCATGTTTATAGTAGGGCTTTCTGCGCCTTTTTCTTGCGCTGAGTTGGCGGATTCGGGTTTTTGGGGCAAAGTTGGATTTTCTGTACTTGAAGGTTGCGCTTCCGTAGGAGACTCGATAGTAGGCACTTGTATCTGCGCAATCGGCTGAGAATCAGCGGCTGTGCTTGCTGTTTCTTGAGCAGGATGTTTGACATCCAATTCTCTAAAAATAGAAAAAGAGAGCCATAGCACGACAATCACCGCCGCTGCCATCACATAGTGCCGTATGGACAAGCCTATGAATTTTTTGTGCCGTTTGCGTGCCAACATCAGACGCGTATCCCGTTGCAGCGCGGGGGCAAGCGTCAGCAACAAGTCATGGTTTTCCAATGCGCGCAAGCCCTCTAATGCGTCTGCCGCAAGGGGGTCTTCTTTCAGTTGTGTTTCTACGGCTACGCGTTCTTTGGCAGAAAGTCTGCCTTCAAGATAGCGTTTCAGCGTATCAACTGAAAGGGGCGTGAAAGGAAGTGATATGTTTATATGTTTTGCCATGTCTGTAATTTCTCGCAGCTAATTTCTCGCAGATGAACGCAAATTTAAGCAGATGTCGCAGATAAATTCTGTGTTTCTTACTCTGCAATTAAGCTAAATTTAGCCAGATATTTTGAGTTCTTTATCTGCGTTATCCGCTTTAATCTGCGCAAATCTGCGCGCCCTAAACGGCTACCTGTTTAAAAAAATCTATAATATGTTGTAGCACTCCCAACAATTCGGGCAGATTCCCCAAATAATATTTGTGGTTATCTATCTCTATCTTATCCGTTAGGCGCAGAAAAAGCCATTCATCTCCTGTAGTAACGCAGCCGTAAATTGTGCCTATGTCTTGATTTTTGCGTCGTTCATTGAACTTTTTTGCCCCTATCATTTGGGCTGCACATTGCGGAATCCCAAGTTCGATGTCATTCTTTTTTGCCTCTACTACTTGAATAATGGGATAATTTACGTCAAAACGGTGGGTTTCTTTTGCCAAAATAAAATCACATTCTCCTTTGAGTTTGTCATCTACATTGAGCGAATCTCCCGAATAAATGGTAAAAAACTTGTCATTTTTGGCGCGCATTTCCACCAAAATCGGCATCACAATTATCTCGGATTTCGCTTTTTCACTTCTAATCTGCAATTCCTCTAACAAATGCAGATTATATTTCAGCCATTCACTCATCTCAACAATCGGCGTAATCTCTCCAAATAGCCGTTTACGTTGGGAAATAATGCCAAACTGCTCTTCTATTGCAAATAAAGTGTAATCGCTGTATGCCATGAGGAAGTTGAAAGTTGAGAGTTGAAAATAATAATTTCATCTGTGAAAATCTGCGTCCTTAATCTGCGGAAATCTGCGTGAAATTCGTGAAATTCGAGCATCTAAAAATTCATCTTTGTCAAATGTATTTTCAGATTTCTTTTTCCATTTTGAATAAAACTCTTGACTTGTTTGAGGTCAAAACCTGTGATTTCTGCCACTTCTACGTAAGATTTTTGTTGCAAATAAAACAGTTCTATACACGTTTTTTGCTCGTCATTCAAAAAAGTTATCGCCTTTTCTAACTGCTGCAACTGCTCTTCTGTCCATTCTGTCGGCTCATCTTCCACCATTTTGGGCCCCTTTTGCCCGTCTTCGTCTCCTATATTGTGCAGAAACTCATTAGAACCCATCGGAATCCTATTTTTTTTCTCCAAAACCGCCAAACAATGATTCTTCACAACCGTATGCAGCCAAAACCGAAACTGCTTTATCTCATACTTTTTAACGTCATTTATAAGTCGCTCAAAGACCTGCATCACCGCATCTTTGCTCTCCTCCTCGTCTTTGAGATACTTCATACACACCAAAAAAGAGAGCTGTGTATATCGGTCGAAGAGTTCGCCAATATACATCGTATCTTCTGTATCTTTGTACAACACAATGAGTTGCTCGTCAGAAGTGTCCTTAATATTCGTTTTCCTGCGGAAAAACAATGCCAAAGTCTTTTGTGGTGTTAAGAGTGGATTTGAGACAATTTCCATACAAAAGTAGGTAAAAAAATGAAAAATGAAAAATGAAAAATGAAAAATGAAAATTATACGTTCTAAGGAATTGATTATTAAGTAGTTATTTTCATAAAAAAACCTCTTCAAACCCTAAATATTCTTATTCCTTTTTGGTAAAATGGAGCTTAACATGCAGAGACATGACATTTATTTTGTACCTTTGCCTAAAATTTAGGAGATATAATGACCTTCAAACGATATTTCAACACATCTGGTCCCAATATTATTGCGCAACATTACACGCTTATGCGCCCCAAAATGGTGGCAAAAGGCTTGGATATGGTGCGCAAAGACCGCTATTTTACGATATGGGCACCG
>JAYUZN010000194.1:0-11423 GCA_043751755.1 Bacteroidota bacterium
AGCGGAAAACGGGGAGAATTTTGACACTTTTTGGGCAAATACCAGCGACAACGCCCTCATTCGGGAGGTGATGTTTAACAAAGCAACCTCTATTCGCAATCATTTAGAAGCTTTAGTACAAGGACAATGGCTCAAAGTTCGTCTTGAAAAAAACCTCGCTTTTGGTGAACTGCATAGCAATATTGATGCGGTTTGGAATTTATTGTTGTTTGGAGGATATTTGACGTATCGAAATATCCGAAATGAGGAATATATACCCTATTGTGAGGTTGCTATTCCGAATAAGGAAGTTTTATCCATTTTCAAGCGGTTTATTATGGAATGGGTCGAAATGCCGATTCAACAAACAGGACATGAGGATATGTTATTGGCACTTTTGACGGGGCAAATTTCCATTTTCAAAAAAATATTTCAGCGTTTTGTAGAAGCTGTTTTTAGCTATCATGACACCTCTGGCGGCATGCCCGAAAAGTTTTATCATGCCTTTTTCTTGGGTTTATTGGTCAAATTGACAGGAGATTATCACATTTTTTCCAACAAAGAAATTGGATATGGAAGGGCAGATATTTGTCTTGTTCCCAAAAAAGACAAACAGAAATTGGGCATCATCATAGAACTCAAAAGCCCCGACAAAGCCGACAAAGAGACCTTGGCAAAGGGCTTGGAAATGGCAGAAAAACAGATAATTTCTCGCAATTATGCGGCAGTTATGACCGAATATGAGATTCCTAATTTCATTGCACTTGCCATTTCGGTACAAGGCAAAAAGAGCATGGTGAAAGAGGTGGTTTTGTGAAAAGTGTTTTATAATACTTACCCAAAAACCGTTTTTATGCCGTCTTATGGTAGCCCTGTTTTATCTTTAAATTGCCCTTTTAATGTAGTTTTTTGAGAAAAAGCAAATGCCATTAACCCAAATCCCTTTGATAATGACAGGTTTAACAATTCTATAATTAGGTTCAAAAAATAACCACAAGTATTTTATACCAAATTTAATTTGTATGTACCAAATTTGTGCTTATATTTGTATCGTAATGCCATCTAAGGCATTGCATTTATCCTATTCTCAACATTTTTAACACATCACAAAATTTATGAAAAAACTACTTTTCTTGTTTGCGCCATTATTTTTCCTATTCGCAACTATTACTAGCCCAGCTTATGCGGGTACACCTACAACACACACTGTCGAAAAAGTGGCTCCTGTAAAAAAGAACACTACAGTTGTAAAAGAAACAAAAGCACATTCTTTTTTCCAAAAAGTGAAAGCAATTGTCAAAAACCCGCTCAAAGCTGCGGGAAACAACCAAATTGTAGCAATCCTCCTCGCACTTTTCTTAGGAGGTATAGGAATACACAGAGTGTATTTGGGTGGCTCAGGCTTGTTGATTTTGGGCTATTTGCTGTTAAGTTTCCTTTTCGGCTTAGGCTACCTTTTGGCATTGATAGACTTGATAGCAATTGCTGTAAGTGGTACGGGTCCTTTTGAGGGAAATAACAAACTCTTAGCGGCTTTTGACGCATTCAAATAAGCCTTATTGCTAA
Source organism: Bacteroidota bacterium (assembly GCA_043751755.1). Classification (GTDB taxonomy): domain Bacteria; phylum Bacteroidota; class Bacteroidia; order J057; family J057; genus JAAFHL01. The sequence continues at coordinate 1,546 of JAYUZN010000194.1, forward strand.
GGTTTTCGACCTGAAAAAATCCCTAAAAAGGTTTTTTTCAGGTTTTTTATTTTCCCTCAAACAAAAAAACTTATAAACTACACAGATAAAATTTTGTTATTTGGCAATAAAGCACTTAATTTGCGCACCCAAAAAATGTAGAAGCCGTTTTTGCTTCAAAATAGGGTTGATTTTTCTAAAAAACATCATGCAAAGTGCAGCAAAACAAACGGTTTTCTGCAAAAATTATTTTCCATTTATCAACAGACAATGGCTGACAAACTAAAAAAAGAACAAGAACAAGAACTGCAATCTGGCGACAGAACGGTGTTGGCACGCATTCGTGAAAATATGCCTTTGGTGGTAGTGATAATTGCGATTGCGCTCTTGGGCTTCGTTTTAACGGATTTTATCTCTGGCTATAATCGTTCGGGGCAGCGCAGTGCGACAAGTGTGGGGTCTATTGGCGGCGAAAACATAGATGCAAAAGATTATGCCACAAAACTCGAAGAACGCCTCGAATTTGCCGCTAAACAAGGACAGACTTTGACCGATGCCGACCGCTTTCAAGTGATGGACGGGATTTGGACGCAAATGATTTCTGATAAGGCGTTTGAACAACAATATAAATCGCTGGGATTGAGCATTAGCCCAGACGAATTTCATGAAATGATTGCAGGAAAAAACATGTCTCCTGTGGTAAAACAATATTTTGGCGACTATTTTCAAAAGCAAGGGGTCGAAATGAATGCCGCAAATGTGGACAAATATTTCAATCAGGCGTTGGGCGACCCTAAGCAAAAAGAAACTATCAAGCAATTTCAAGATTATGTGGTTCAAAGTCGCATGAAGGAGAAATTTGAGGCAATGGTTTCTGCAAGCTACCTTTCCTCTAAGGCACAGGCAGAGCGCAAGTTCAAAGAAAGTATGCGCAAAGTGAATATTTCTTTTGTAGGCGTGAACTATTCTCAAATCCCAGATTCTACCCTTAAGGCTACAGATGCAGAATTGCGGGCTTATATGTCCAAAAATGCGGCAAAATACAAGGCTGAAGACCAGACGATTTTGAAATATGTGCAGTACGATTTGCGCCCAACCTTGGCAGATACCCAAAAAGCCTTGACAGAGGTCATCAAATATAAGCAACGTTTCATAGATGCAAAAGATGATTCTACTTTTGTCTATGGCAAATCGCGCAAAAAATACGACAAAAATGCCTTTGTTGCCCTCAAAGATGTGCCTGCTGTGGTGAAAGACAGCGTAAAAGTAGCTGCAAAAGGAACCGTAATAGGACCTGTTTTAGATAATGACGCTTACAAATTGTTCAAAGTGGTAGAAGCCCGTAAAGGCGGCATCACAAATGCAAAATTGAGTCATATTGTCATTCGTCCAAAAGCCACAACTCCTGCCGATTCTGCAGCTGCACTTGCCGAAGCTACGGCGGTCAAGGCGCAAGCGACCATAGCAAATTTTGCGCAGTTGGTGATGGAAAAATCGGAAGACATGGCAAGCAAGCAAAATGGCGGCTCTGTAGGCTGGTATGGCGTGGGCGACCCGACAAAGCCGGGCGTATATGGTCCTTCTTTTGACAATGCGGTAAGAGTAGCGGCAAAAGGCGCGATTATCGGACCGCTTAGCACGCCACAAGGCTACCATATTATATACGTAGAGGACAAAACAGACGAGTCTTATTTGGTGGCAGAGGTGGAAAAGGAAATTCGCGTAAGTGAAAATACGAATAAGGCAGTGTTTGGGGCAGTCAATGATTTTGCGGCAAAAGCCCAAATAGCTAAAGACATAGAAGCGGCAGGCAAAACGGCGAATGTCATTATCCGTACTTCTCCAGCCTTAGAAAATAATACGAAAATGTTGTCAGGAATCCCTGCACGTGATTTGATTTTGTGGGCGATTGACGCAAAAGAAGGGGATTTTTCTAAGGTAACGAGCATTGCAGAAGGCTTTATTTTTGCGCAAGTAAGCAAAAAATCTAAAGCAGGTTTGAAGAACTTAGAGGACGTAAAAGCCGAAGTTACCAGTTTGGTATTGGCAGAGAAAAAAGGCAAAATGATTGCCGACAAAATGGCAGCTTTGCAAAACAAGTCTTTGGAGGAAATCAAAACAGGCTATGGAGCAGGCGCATTTGTGAGTTCTGCAGCAGATATTTCTTTTGAATCGCCCAGTATTCCCGGCATTGGAAATGATGGTTATGTGATTGGCAAAGCGATTAACATGGCAAAAGGCACGACAAGTAAGCCAATTATTGGCAAAAATGGGGTATATATTGTTCAAGTAACAGAAGTAAAAGAGGCAACAAAACCTGATGAGAATGCCCTTGCAGGGTCGCGTAGGTCTGCTGCCGAGCAAGGCAAACAGCAGCTTAGGGGAAAAGTGGAATCTGCGCTTGTGAAAATGGCTGATGCCAAAGATGAAAGATATAAGGCAGGATATTAACAGTTAGCAGTGAACAGTTAGCATAAAAAACAGGCTTGTCAGGATTGGCAAGCCTGTTTTTCTTTATCTGGGAAAAAGATAAGGGGGCAAGCAAGAAAAAATATACCCACACACTATATTTTGCGTTCCCTGTAGCTTAGGCTTTAGCCTGAGCATCTCAAAATTTGCCGTTTCTGCGTAACGCAAGCTAAAGCATGCGCTTACACGTACCGCAAATTTATCTGTTTAGGTTATTTCTTGCTCGTATTTAGTTGGGTAGTCCAATAATGTTGATAGTCCAAGCGTGTTGTCACTTATACTCACTTCAAATTCAGCATTTCCAAGCTCACAGGCAACATTCTCGACACCCCTGTGTCCTCCATTGTGATGCCATACATCACCCTTGTAGAAGCCATTGTCCGCTTGTTATGCGTAACGATAATGAATTGAGAATCAACGGAAAAGTCTTTGATAATATTATTAAATTTGTCAATATTGGCATCATCAAGCGGCGCATCTACCTCATCAAACACACAAAAAGGCGCGGGTTTTATGAGATAAATGGAAAATAACAAAGCAACTGCCGTCAAAGTTTTTTCGCCGCCAGAAAGTTGTTGTATCGTAAGCGGACGCTTGCCTTTTGGACGTGCAATGATGTCAATTTCCGATTCTAAGGGTGTATTTGGCGCGGACAAAATGAGGTCACAAGTGTCATCTTCTGTAAAAAGGCTGCGAAAAACTTTGATAAAATTTTCACGAACTGTAACAAAAGTCTCCATAAATTTCGCCGCCGCCGCCGTATCAATTTCCGCAATCGTGTTGAGCAAAATCGTTTTTGCCTCATACAAATCCTGACATTGTTTTTTGATGAAATTGTATCTTTCTTGCATTTCCTCAAAGGCTTCAAGTGCCATCGGATTGATTTCCCCAAAAGTCTGAACTTGGTTGCGCAATTTCATCAAAGCCGTTTCGATTTCCTGCACATTGTATTGATTTACAGGCTTTTCAAACACAGATTCGTCAATTCCTTCCACATTTAATTGAAATTCTACCGACATTCTTTCCCGCAAAGAAGTCATGTTTAGGCGGATTTCCGTCAGTTGCTCGCGCACTTTTTGCTGTTGAGCCGCCACAGCCTCCCGTTTTTTTCGCTCATTTTCTATCGCTTCTTCGCCTTGACGAATGAAATTTTTGGTTTCTCCTACCTTTTGTTCCGCAATATCTACCAACTCTTCCAAGCTCTTTTTTGCCCTGTGCATCTCCAAAATCTCCGTATCATCTTGCATAGTTTTTTCTACCAACGTATCTATATCTTTTTTAACATTGTCCAATTCGGCTTTTAGCTTTGTTAGATTTTCTTCAAAATTGCGAATGGCTGCCGTTTTTCTTTCCTTATCTGCCACAATATTTTGGTAGGCATTTTTGGAATGAATGAGGGCTATATTTGCTTGATTGTATTTATTCGTTGTGTCATTTACTTGATTTTGAGCCTTTTGTGCAGCTTCTCGAATATCCGAAAGTCCCAATACAAGGCGATTTACCTGCACTTGTAAGCCTTGAATTTCGGGTTCAATGTCAAGCATTTGTTGGCGCAACGTATTCCATTCGGTCTGCAAACTTGCCGTTCTTTGTCCTACTCGCAGCAAAAATTCTCGATGTTCTTTTTCTCTTGTCCCCAAAAACTGCAAATCTCGTTGCTTTTCAATCAATTTTCGCTGCAAAGGCTCGATTTCTTGTTGCCATTTTATTTTGCGCAACGCCTCCCATTTTTGTGTCCATTCGCTCAATTCTTTTTTCTGAATGTCCACAGTCAGGCGCAATTCCATGACTTCTTTTTCCAAAATCGCCAAATTTTTGGCACGTCCCAGCCGTTTTCCCTCAAAAATGCCTACACTTCCGCCACTTTGAACGTACTTTTTGCGGATTTGCTTGCCATCTTTTTGGAGAAAAACAGCATTTTCTGGGATTTCTGTGGGCATTTCTGCTTCATTTTCTACAATAAAAACGTCTTGTAACAATATTTCTGCGAGGGCTTTGTATTTGGGCGAAATATCCACAACCTCCATCGCAGCTAACGCTGGCAGCGTTCCACGCTGCCAGCGTCCTACGCTGGCAGTGTTGATTTCTGATAAAATGAAAAAATTTGCCCTGCCTTTTTTGGCATTTGCCAAGACTTCAATGGCTTGCAAAGCATCTTCCCGTTTTTCGACAATATAATAACTCAAATAATTTTCCAAATACTGCTCTATAACGCTTTTATAGGCATTTTCGGCAGAAATAATATCTGAAAGTAAAGGGGCATCTTTTATCCAAATCGCATTTTTTTTCAAAAATTTGACACTATCCGGAAAACCTTCCAAGCTATCTACAAGGCTTTTTGTTAAGTTATATTCATTTTGTTTGGCATCTAAAACTCTTTGTGTTTGATAAACAGAGTCTTTTGTTTCTGCTTGTTTTTGCTCGGCTGTTTGCAAATCGGCTTCATGTTGCTGCTTTTTTTGGGTAAAATCAGCCAATTTCTCCTCCAAATCCGTTACTTCTGTTTTGAGCTGTTCGCCTTTTTCAAAAAACGCATCTAAATCGCCTTCTCGTGCATTTTTGTCCTCCTCTGCCCTTGCCATTTCCGATTCGAGGCTTTTGAGGCGGACGGCTTGCATGTCTTTTTCACGAATCAACTGCCGCAATTCACTCTCCAAACTTCTATGTTCTGCCTCTTGTGCCTTCAAATTTGATTGTTGTATGTCATTTTCTTTTTTTATTTCTGACAAAGAAGTTGATAAGTCATTTTCTGTTTTTTCTTGCAAAGCCAATTCCGCAGATTTGCCTTCTGCCATGCGTTGCAACATTTCGGATTCCGAACTATTTTTTTCCAACTGCTTTTTTTCTGCCTCTATTTGCTGCGAAATCGCAATTTCTCGCTGACGCAAATATTTGAGCCTTTCATTTTTAACATTCTTTTCACTTTCTGCCGTTTGCAACTTGCGAATGTGCGTATTTAGGCTTTGTTGTGCCACGCTTGCACCTTGTTCTTTGTCAATTAATTGCTTTTTTAAGTCCAATAAACGGGCTTCTCTTTTGGCTGTTTCTGCCTGTATTTCGCCCAAATTGTCGCTTAGATGTTGGTCTTGTTCTTCGATAATTGCCTGTTTTTCGCGTATATCTCTCAATTTCAAATAGGCAAATTGCGAACTGATGACTCTGTATTCTGCCTTTATTTCAAAATATTTTTTGGTTCTTTTTGCCTGTTTTTCGAGGCTTTTTAGGTTTTTGTCTATTTCTGAAAGCAAATCTTCTACCCTTGTCAAATCCGAATCTGTTTCTTCTAACTTCTTCAAAGTCTGCTTTTTACGGATTTTATATTTAGAAATTCCTGCTGCTTCTTCAAAAAAATGCCGCCTTTCTTGGTCTTTATTCGTCAAAATTTCCTCTACCATTTTCAACTCAATAATGGCATAAGAATCCGAAGAAACGCCCGTATCCATAAACAAGCCTGTAATGTCTTTGAGGCGACATTGCACATTGTTCAAGAGATATTCACTTTCGCCAGAACGATACAGTTTTCGGGTAATTGTGATAGTCGTATATTCCGTAGGAAGAATATTTTTTGTATTTTCAAAGGTAAGAGAAACCTCCGCAAAATTGGCTTTTCTACGGGCATTTGTGCCATTAAAAATGACATTTTCCATCTTATCTGAGCGCAAATATTTGGCACTTTGCTCGCCAAGCACCCATCGAATGGCATCTACAATGTTCGATTTTCCGCAGCCATTGGGTCCTACAATGCCTGTAATGCCGCTGTCAAAGGCAAATTTGGTTTTGTCTGCAAAGCTCTTGAAGCCGTATATTTCTAATCCTGTGAGTTGCATAGATGCGTTTTTTTGGGGGCAAAGATAGGGCTTTTTTGAGGAAATTACAGGAAAAACAATCTTCACAAGGCTTACCAAAAATGAAAAAATGAATTATTTTTGCGATTTTTGTGTTTTGTCTGCAAATATTGGCTATCTTTGTAAAAAAATACCATTATGATTATCGAATATCAAGTCAAGAACCATCTTTCCTTTAAAGAGCTAACTATTTTTTCAATGGTTGGCATGAAGTCTTTTAAGGAACATGAGCCAGACAATATCATTCAGGTTGATGAAAAGCTGAAGGTGTTGAAATCTGCTTCTATTTATGGAAATAATGGAAGTGGGAAAAGTAATTTTGTAAAATCATTACGATTTATGAAAGGCTTTGTATTGAACTCTTTTAGAGATACTTTATTGGAAGAGAATGAGAAAAAAATAGCTTTAGAGAAATTTTTATTGAATAGTGCGTGCGAAAGCCTGCCCTCTTATTTTGAATTGTCTTTAATGATTGAAAATACTTTGTACAGATATGGTTTTGAAATCGAGGCAGATAAAATAAATAAAGAATGGTTATTTCATACTACAACAAAAGAAGTGCCGCTTTTTAATAGAAATGGAAATGATATTGTGGTGAATAAATCTTCCTTCAAAGAGGGGCTGGGATTGACTAAAATAAAAGAAAATGTGTTATTTTTGACACGTATTGCCTATGATGCGGGGGCTATTTCAACAAAAATTATTAATTGGTTCAAGAATTTCAATGTTATTAATGGCATTAATGATGTAGGACATAAATCCTATACTACTCAAAAATTAAAAGAGGACAAAGATTTTCAAAAGTGGGTAAGTAAATTTGTCGCATTTTTAGAGATTTCAACGGTATCAACTGAAGAAACTGATATGCCAGAAATGTCCTTAGAAAGCCTAAAAAAAACAAATCAAGATGATGATTTGATAGATTTGTTAGCAACGATTCAAAAAACCCAAACTAAACAGCCGAAAACAGATAATATTATTACTTGGCATAGAAAATATGATGCAAATAACTTCTTGATAGATACAATTCCTTTCCATTTTGAGAAACACGAATCTGAAGGGACCAAAAAACTGCTTTACTTATTAGGTCCTTGGTATGATACCTTAATAAATGGTAAAGTATTGATAGTTGATGAGTTAGACTCAAGGCTTCATACAAATCTTATCCAATATTTAGTCAGTTTTTTTCATAAATCCAATGAAACTCATGCTCAATTAATATTTGTAACACATAATACTCACCTTCTTTCTAAAGATTATTTGCGTAGAGACCAGATTTGGTTTATCGAAAAAAACCAGTTTGGAGCTTCAGAAATGTATTCTTTGGGGGATTTTAAAAGTGAGCAAGTCCGAAAAAAATCAGCTTTTGACAAAAATTATATAGCAGGTAAATATGGAACTATTCCGTTTTTAGTCGAAAACAATATAGTAAAAATAAAGTAATATAACAAAAATATGGGTAAAAAACTTGACAGAAAATCCAAGCAATTAGCAGATAAATCCGCTAAACGGGAGCCGTTTATTGTATTTAGTCTTAGGCAATTTGATAGAAATCAAGGGCAGGGGTTTGAAGAATGGGAGAAAGAGGGGCTGCTTGCTGCAATGATAGAAAAATTGTCTGGTATTTCCCAATTGACGGTTGGGCAGGTAATAAGTCAGCAAATCATTAAGCCTTATACAAAGGTCGATTTTCCGCCAAATTCGGCGTTTATCCACCCCAAACATGTTCCTGAAGGCATAAATTGGGCATCTATGCATATTCAAGGGAAAGAATGTGTTATTGGATATTTTGAGGAAAATATATTCTATATTGTTTTTTTGGATAAGAACCATGAATTTTGGCTGACACAAAAAAAGAATACTTAAAGTCAAATCTGCCTGCTTTTTAACCCAAACTCTCGTCTAAAATCCATTGCAAGACCGCCAAAACCTGATGCGGATTGGCAAAAGTGAGGGGAATATAATTAGGGTCAATATACAAAATATTATTTTCTAATTTCAAAAAACACCAAGAAAAAGCATTAGTAACACAACCATACATAACTTCGCTGGGTTGTCCTTTTTTGGCATTAAACAAGATGGCTGCGTACATTTCCGCCCCACACTGCGCAATTCCTTTTTCTATATTGTCATCTTTTGCCTCTACAAGACATACAATAGGGGCTGTAACTTCAAAGCGTTTTATATTTGCAGAAAAAATAAAATCACAATAACCATTCAATCCTTTTGTTATATCTACTTCAAATTGATAACCCGAAAAAAAGCTGAAAGTATTGGGGTTTTTTCTACGCAACTCCTTAATAATAGGAACGACAATGCTTTCAGACTTGGCTTTTTCGGTGGCTAATGCCTCTTGAGATGCCTCCATCAATGCCTCTATCAAAGAAGGGCTGATAGTAAAAGGTTTCATCTGTTTCAAGGGAAGCCAATTATCTTTGAGGTCTTTTATGCCTAACTGCTCGTTCAAGTGTTCCAGTTTTTTGAATTTGTTGTATGCCATGATTTTTAAGGAAAAAATTTCACAAAGATACTAAAAAAGCCCTTGCAATTGCCTTGCATTTTCTTCAAAAAATCGAAAAAACAAAAAAAACTTGACAAAAAGTGTAACCTTCTGTTTTAGTCTTTCGTAGAAACCACCATAAATGGTAAAAAACCATTTTTTAATTCACAATTTTATGCAACAATTTACACACATCTCAACAACGGCGCAAGCAAGCAACCTATATCCTATAGGTATGACGTGCATTTTTGAAGGGTCAATGAATCTTGTAGATAATTGTTTGGAAAGCCCTAAACAGAGATAGCTTTTTCGCAAAAATATAATATGTTTTTGAAAAACTGTTTCTGAATTTTCGGAAACAGTTTTTTCTTTTTAAGGAACAAAAATTAAATAACTTAGCATTTTTCTCACCACTAAGGCACGAAGAAACACGAAGCAATCTGGTAAAAGAAGACAACTAAGCCACACTTTTTCTTTCTTAGTTTCCTTTGTGTCTTAGCGGTAAATGATGATTTTATTCTTTTCGTGTTCCCAAGGCAATTTACACGTATTATCAAAAAAGCTACACGATTGTTAAGAAGGGAAGGAGAGTAGCAAACTTTTGGGGAGATTTGTACGATATAATAGGAGTAAGCAGACGAACTGCTACGAACACATCACTTTTATTGATAACCACGAAAATCATGTTTACAAAACACATACTCTCAGCCATTTTCGTATGTATGTCCGTAGGGCTACTATTTGGCGAAAAGGTAACACCTACCTCAACAGAGGAAACACAGATAACAGCCACAAATGCTACGGCTATTGTAGCAGATAAAACGGCAGAAACGAAGAAATTTGAAGGAGGCGGAGATGATTATGATGATGAATTTGCTTTTTCACGCCGAATTCGCCGTTTTCATCATAATAACAATGGCGGCGCAACGCAGCAATCTTGGGGATATTATGACCCCTATTATGCGAGCGACATTTATTATACGGTCAATACGCCTTCTTGGAATAACTATTATTATGGCTCTTATTACAACGCACCCATGACAACGGTGGCAGTGAGACCGACATTTTGGGGCGTAGTGGCAGCC
>JAYUZN010000195.1:0-11306 GCA_043751755.1 Bacteroidota bacterium
CCTCGAAGCGGACGCTTCAAGAAAGGAGGTACAAGCGGACGCTTGCACCAGCAATACAACCAATATCTTAACCTTGTTTATTTAGTCTGTACTACTTAAATGGCTAAAGCGGCTATTTGGAAAATAGCCGCTACGACCGTACTTGCCATTTTCTAAATGGCAATAAAAACCCCCTACCGCTTCCCCTTCATCAACGCCTCAAAGCGATACATCTCATCTCGCAACGCCGCCGCTTCGATAAAATTCAAATCCTTTGCAGCGACTTCCATCTTTTTCTTGAGTTCCGTCATCTTAGCCTTTATTTGCTCTGGGCTTAAATACTCCATATCCGCCTCTGCGACCTTTGTCATAGCAGGAGCCGCTAATTGATAGGTATTATGGCGGTCTCCCAAAGTATCCATGAAGATATCTTTTTTCTCTCGGCGAACAGAAGTAGGCGTAATGCCATGTTTGAGATTATATTCTGCTTGTCGCTTGCGGCGATACTCCGTTATTTCTATCAACTTTTGCATAGACTTTGTAATTTTGTCTCCATACAAAATAACCCGTCCCTCCGCATGTCTTGCAGCCCGTCCTGCTGTTTGAATCAAGGAGCGTTCAGAGCGCAAAAAGCCCTCTTTATCTGCGTCAAGAATGGCTACAAGGCTCACTTCGGGCAAATCCAAGCCCTCACGAAGCAAGTTTACTCCCACCAAAACATCTATCTTGCCATCTCTCAATTCTTGCAAAATATCCACTCTTTCCAACGAATCCACATCAGAATGGATATAACGATTTTTGATTTTTAGCCCTTCCAAATACTTAGAAAGCTCCTCTGACATGCGCTTTGTCAAGGTCGTAACCAAGACTCTATCGCCCTTTTTTATGGTATTATCTATTTCCTCTAACAAGTCATCTACCTGATTCACGCAAGGACGCACCTCAATCGGCGGGTCAAGCAAACCTGTAGGGCGCACAATTTGCTCAACTACAATACCCTCACTCTTTTCAAGCTCATACTCGGCAGGGGTCGCCGTCATAAACACCGTTTGCGGAACCATGCTTTCAAACTCGTCAAAGGTAAGCGGGCGATTGTCAAGGGCGGACGGTAAACGAAAACCATGCTCCACTAATACCAATTTACGCTGCCTATCTCCATGATACATGCCTCGTATTTGCGGAATCGTAACATGACTTTCGTCTAAAATAAGTAAAAAATCGTCTGGAAAATAATCCAATAAACAGTAGGGGCGGCTATTTGACTCCCTTTGCGCAAGATAACGAGAATAGTTTTCAATCCCCGAACAGTAGCCAAGTTCCCGCATCATTTCCATGTCAAATTCCGTCCGTTCTTTTATGCGATTCGCCTCTTGAAACATGCCTTGCATCTCAAAATACTTAACCTGTGCCATCAGCTCGTCCTGTATTTTAAAGATAGACTCATTCAATACGTCCCGACTGGTAACAAAGAGATTTGCAGGATAAACCGTATATTCTTTGAGGGTTTCCAATTTTTTGCCTGAAGCCAAATCGAAACGGGAAATTTTTTCCAAGTCATTTCCCAAGAAAACAAAGCGAATGCCATAGTCATCATAAGCAGGATACAGGTCTATTGTGTCGCCATTCACCCGAAAACTCCCTCTGTTAAAGTCGGCTTGTGTACGGTTATAAAAGAGTTTGACCAAATTATCCAAAAAAACATTTTGGGAAATGCGCAAGCCTTGTTCTATCCAAAAGATATTAGCTTCATAATCTTCGGGTCTTCCGATACCATAAATGCAAGAAACCGAAGCCACTATTATAACGTCCCTTCTGCCCGAAACTAAGGCGGTAGAACTCCGTAAACGCAGTTTTTCGATGTCTTCATTGATAGACATATCCTTCTCAATATAGGTATTTGATGAAGGAACATAAGCTTCAGGCTGATAATAATCGTAGTAAGAGATGTAAAACTCTACGAGGTTTTCGGGAAAAAAAGATTTGAATTCCCCATACAACTGTGCTGCAAGGGTTTTGTTATGGCTGATAATCAAGGTAGGTTTTTGCACTTTTTCAATCACATTTGCAATCGAAAAAGTCTTTCCTGACCCCGTAACTCCGAGCAGGGTTTGATAGGTTTCGCCTTGTTCAATGCCTTGCACGAGTTGTTGAATGGCATAAGGTTGGTCGCCTGAAGGCGTATATTCGGAGTGTAAGATGAATTTTGCTTCGTTTTCCATAGTTAAAGTATTTTGCCCTACCTGTAGCTTAGGCTTTAGCCTGAGCTGTTACAAATTTACACATTTTTGTGTAACACAAGCTAAATCATGCGCTACGTTTTAAGGATAACTTTCAACTACTTAATCGCTTCTAATATATCCCAAAAATGCCTTAATATAAAGACAACTTGCTCAAGTTCTGCCAATAGGCTTGTATCATACGAGCGACTTATTTTATATTTGCTTCCTATCAACACCACAAAATACCAATGCCTGCCTGTTACGTAGCAGCCATAAATGGGCATATCCGAGCCATTTACGGTTTGGGCAATCAACATATCTTGAAGCAATTGCCCACGTGGGTCTTTGTCTCCCCCCTTATTCCCCCCAAATTGGGGGGAATAAGGGGGGAGACATTCATGGAAACAAAAATAGGGCGTTCTCACTTCATTCCGCACGCCTTTTGCCAGCATCATATCAGGTCTGGAACTTAGGGTATGGTGGTCAATGGTAGCAGAAATAAATTTATCGAAAAATACGCGATATTTCCCTTTATGTTGCACATAGTTTGCCATTTTGAGGATAAAAACAATGACATTCATTTTGAGGTCTTCCTCGTCCCAATCATCTACATTATCTATTATAAGTAACCGCAACTCATTCAACGTAATATTTTCATTATCAGATAGTTCCCCTTCCGAAGCTAACCATTCTGTCAGCAAAGGCATATCTTCTGTGGCAGACAGCTTTTGTAAACCAAAAGTTTCTTCTAATAATGCCAATGTCCATACAGTTGTGTTTTTGCTTTTTGCCATAAATAAGCCCTTATTTTCCACAAAAATACGAACAATTCTCACATTTTCCAATTTTTTCTTAAGGTCATGACTTACGCAATGCCGTCTTCCAGAACTATTAGCAGAGCTGCAAAGGGGGAGTTTGGGCTAAAATAATAGGCTTACTAAACCTTTGTGGTTTTAGTAAGCCTATATTTTTGTTATAAACAATATATATTTTAGCCATTCAAGCTATCATCTTGTTTATCTTGTAAATCTTGTCTAAAAAAACAAATCTTGTCTAAAAATAAAACCTGTCATCACACAAGCGCATCTGCCCCTGCCGCAATCTCCAAAATCTCTTTGGTAATCGCCGCTTGACGCGCTTTATTATACTTCAACTTAAGCTCTTTTAACAAAGAACCCGCATTTTCGGTAGCCTTATCCATCGCCACCATACGCGCACCTTGCTCCGAAGCATTCGAGTCCAAAATAGCCCTGAACATGCGCAAACGCAAAGAATTAGGAATCAAATCCACCAAAATTTGCGTTCTATCAGGCTCAAAAATATAATCCGTTGTAGTCGTCTTTGCTTCCGTTTTGGCAATCGCAAGCGGCAAAAAAGGTTCTGCAATTTTGTTTTGCGCCATTACATTGCGAAATTCATTGAAAACCAAATATACTTGGTCAAATTCCCCGTCTGTAAAGCCCGTAAATACGCGTTCTGTTACGCCATTTACGGTTTCAAAAGTAAGGTTTCCATACACATCAAAATTGCGGTTTTCCACCATTTTGAACTTACGTTTTGAAAAATACTCATACGTTTTTTTCCCTATCGCCAACACATGCACATTGCCTGTTTGATGCAAATCTGCATAGGTATCCTGCACAAGTTGCAGGGCATGTTTAAACAAATTGGCATTAAAAGGACCACACAAGCCTCTATTAGAAGCAACCACCACAAGCAACACATTTTTTACGGGTCTTTTTTTCACCAAACTGCTCGGAATATCCTCCACATTCACTGCAGCCACCACATTTCCAATGATTTCCTTCATCTTTTGCGTATAAGGACGCAACTTGTGCATACGCTCTTGCGCCTTACGCAACTTAGCAGCAGCCACCATCTTCATGGCTTTTGTTACCTGCTGTGTATTCTTTACCGTATTTATACGGTTTCGTATTTCTTTAAGATTTGCCATCTATGTCAATTATGGTATTTCAATTTGGGCGCAAAGGTAAGACTTTTTTTGGAAATAACGAAAAAAAAATTGTTTTTGTGAAGTTCTTTTAGGAACGAAAAAAGAGAAATTGAGAACAGAAAATCAGAAAACTCCTTCATCTTGGTAAACCTATTTACGTTTAGGGAGCAAGCAAGAAAAAATATACCTACACACTATATTTTGCGTTCCCTGTAGCTTAGGCTTTAGCCTGAGCATCTCAAAATTTGCCTGTTTCTGCGTAACGCAAGCTAAAGCATGCGCTACACCTACCCCCTCACTCCTTTCGCTCTTTCACAAACGCCTCCACCCTATCTCCTGCATTTTGCCGCACATTCATCCAAAACAAATTGTAGTCGCCAATATGCAAATTTTTCTTGACTTTTATAGGATAAATATTTTGAAGATTTAGCACATTTTTATAGGTAGAAGTCTCCAAATGCTTGTTGTTGTCATATTGATAATTTTTCCAAACAATGCCCAAATGCTCACTTCCAGCGGCAGGAGTGCCGTCCGATTTCCAATTCACAGGATTCGTAACTACCGCATTTTTGTACCAAACAGAATCTTTCGGAGCTTCGCCTTCTATGTAGGTCGCCCAGTGCGCTACACAGCCTATTTGCGTAGGTGAATTGCAGACAGGAATTGCCTTAAATTTGTCTTGCCCCATCGGAAAACCCACTAAATAAGCGGCTATTAATTGTCGCTGAATCGGCTTATTATCAATTATTTCCCTCACCAACCACGTTCCATGTACAGTGCCTTGACTATGCGCCGCAATTATAAAAGGTCTGCCTTGATTGTAATGTTTCATATAATATTCAAACGCTGCTTTTATATCCGAATAGGCTACTTTTAGGGCTATATTTTTGGAAGCCGTATCTTTTGTATGAAAGCCTGACAAAGTCATTTGACGATAACGGGGCGCATACACTCTGCACGAGCCGTTGAAGATAGTCGCCTGATTGAGAATGGCTTTTGTGTCCACATTGTGGTTCGTTTCTATGTCCACAACATTCGCATTCCACACTTTTTTGGTGTCAAAAACGGTAGGATGTATATAAAAAACATCGGCAACTGCGCTACTTTGTTGGTCTGTAATAGTGGCATCGGGTGTGAGGTCGGCATAATCTTGGCGAAAAGGAAGGGCAGCCCAGTTCGATTCCCAGCTATAATCGGGCGCAGGAGGAGGGGTATATTGTGGATAGGACGTTTTCATGCTCACACAAGCAGATAACAGTAAAATACTGAAAATGAGGAGAATATATTTCATAAAAGTTGTTTTTGTCGCGCGAAAGTTGTTTTTATAGCCACGAATTACACGAATTTTCACGAATTAACAGCCATAAGGCGGAAAAGTTGTTTTTATAGCCACGAATTACACGAATTAACACGAATTAACAGCCATAAGGCGGAAAAGTTGTTTTTATCGCCACGAATTACACGAATTTTCACGAATTAACAGCCCTAAGGCGGAAAAGTTGTTTTTATCGCCACGAATTACACGAATTAACAGCCCTAATGTGGGTTAATTTGTGGCAAACTATTGATTTTCGCAGATAGTTGTCTATTAGTTGAAAATACGTGCTAAAAATTACGTTAGATTCGCAAAAATACGCTAATTTTGTAGGAAATTGCTATCCATTTTTTAGGACAACAGATGCAACTGTTTTAGGATATTATTATATATGTAATCTCAAAATAGGAAATTTTTTCCACAGAAAACGATTTTAGCCGCTTTACAGGGCTTATTTATTCAAGCAATACTACATATATATAGGTCTTTTTGGGCTTTACACGCATACACTTTTTTATGGCACACATTTTGAAGAAGGCACTCTTGAATGATAGATTTTGGGGCATTTTGTTCCTTTTTGGCTGTTTTTCTTGCCAAAACAAAGAACAAAAAAAGCAATATGAAGGACAAAGAGCGAATGTCTTTCGACATGATACTAGTCCTGTTATTGTTAAGGAAAATAAGCGGAATAGGGAAAGTATTACCACGATTTTTACCAAAATTCCTAACGCCTTTTTTCAATCGTCTTTGTTTCCTGCTTTGACACAGGCAGAAAAGGCAAATTTGTTAGTTTCTGCCCCAAATATGAAAGATATGGTAATTGATACGCTCAATCATTATATTTTTTTTGACAGAGAAACAAAAGATAAAAATAAAGGCATTTTGACTACAATAAAGGCATTTCCGATGAATGATGGGGCAGAATTAGTGGTAGTTGAGACTTCTAAATGGAGCGATGAAAATACAGAAACAGAGGAGGTCAAGTGTTTGAAAATCTTTAAAAATGGGGAACAAGTCGAATTAAGCATGTATAATATTTTTCCTGAAATACAGTTGCAAGATTTTTTTAAGGAGGATATTACTACTAAAATTCCCGCGCCTGACCACAATTCTATGCCCGCATTGATATACGAAATACAAAGAAATAAAGCGTCAATTTATATGTTTTTGGGCGAATGGAAGCATAGCAAAGAAGTTTTTTCTTATAAATCTGATATAGATTTTGTGGAATTAAGGTGGGAAGACAATCATTTTGTAAAAATTGGAAAATAACTGTTCACTACTAACTGCTAACTGTTTCGATAAGGTGTATATTTTCAGATTAAATTTATTTTTACTATAAATATTACTTAATTATGAATAAAATACCTATTTTTTTAGCTAATTATTCTTATTTATTTGCAAATATTAAAACATTTTTATGTAGTTTTGCGTATATATATCATAAAGGATTGAAGAATAAATAACTTAACAATTTTATTTTGGGGATTTCTTAGTGCCGTAGGCACGAAATATTTATAGAAAATGAAATACCCCCATTTATTGCGTTTTTCGTGCAAAAACGAAAAAAAGAGGGGAGGGTTTGCATGTTTTTTCTATAAATATCGCCGTCCCTACGGGACTATATAAATTATTACTTTATTTAAATTTCTTTCCTAATTTAGGGGTATTTTATTCTCTTTCAATTCTCAATTTATTTAGACCATTTAATAAATTAACTATTTGTAAAACAAGGTGTTAGTTATTTTTACAAATAGTTTCTGTACCAATCAACCAGTTCTTAACCGTAATTTCAGTACAAACGTATGCAACAATTTAGATTTTTTCTTTTTTTATCATTGAGTATTTTCGCTTTATCACTTATGAGTTGTGTCAAAGATGAAGAAGACCCCGAATATACCTCCTATCAGACCACAACGGAGGAAACAACTCCCGAAGCTAAAGCGCAAAATGACGCAAAAGATGATGAAAAGTTATTGGCAGATGCTGTAAAGCCTGTTTCAAAGGTCGAGGAAAAAGGAAGCCAAAGTCCTGTAACTTTTACACCTACCAAAGAAGCGAAAAAAGAGGCTTTGCCAAAAGAAGCGAAAACAACAGCAGTTCCTGTAAGCAAAACAGAAGTTTCTGCAAGCGAACTAAGACGTGAGGCTGCTCCCTCAAAAGTAGCTTTGCCTGCACCCGTTACGCATGAGCGTGGCGTGGACAAAATGGTAAGTAAAGGAACAGAAGCAACCTCTGAACCAAGAGTGGTGCGTGGAACGGCTATCCCTTCCACGAAACCGACTCCTGTAGTAACAGAACCTACTATTTCTCAACCTGCTACGTTAAGAGGTAAAACAGCGGTTTTTTCTATAGATAAATCGAACCATGAATTTGGGTTTATTGATGAAGGAACCAAAATTACGCATGTTTATACCATCAAAAATACAGGAGGCACGGATTTGTACATAAATGACGTAAAGCCTTCTTGTAATTGCACAGTTCCTGATTTTTCCATTGAATCTGTGCCTCCAGGCGGCAGCACAACGGTTAAATTGGTATTTGACAGCAATGGAAAAGTGGGTACACAGCGCAAAACGGCTACTGTAATGACCAATATTGGCGAATATGAACTGACAATGACAGGTACAGTTCGTCCCAAAAGTAAGAATTATTGATGCCAAATTTCACGCAGATTAACGTAAATGGCAGCAGATTTTGCAGATAAAAAGCTAATGTAAAGAGGCGTTGTAAGGATTAAAAACCCTACAACGCCTTTTCTATGTACATAGCTGCCTTTTCTACATGGCACTAATGCTTAAAACTTCCACCTCAATCTTGCAAACCACATAGCCCCGCCAAAACCCATTTGCACAGGGTCCCATCTTCCACCCGATTCTGTTTCTATGTCTTGTTTGGTCGGATATACATTCAAGATATTGGAGCCGCCCAAAGTCAGTGCCGCAGATTTTGTTACATTGTAGCTCAATGCCAAGTCGGTCGTAAGACGAGCTTTGTAAATGTCATCTGTTCCTATCCAATCCACCAAAGTAACTTTTCCAAAACGCACAAAACGAAGGTTTA
The DNA here is from genome assembly GCA_043751755.1 of Bacteroidota bacterium. Lineage (GTDB taxonomy): Bacteria > Bacteroidota > Bacteroidia > J057 > J057 > JAAFHL01. Next base: position 8,531 of record JAYUZN010000195.1, read on the forward strand.
CCCCAAATTTATTGACCCGATAATCCAAAGTCAAGTTGATTTTGCTCGGAGGTGCAGATGCCAATAAAAAGGCTTTTTCTCTTGCTCCAAAATAAACATCTTGCATTCCTGACAGTTTTTCGCTGGTTTTGATACTATCCAAAGTCATTTTGTTCAAATTCACGCCCAAAGAAGCCTGAATACGACTGTTTGAAGTCAAAGGTTTGGTATAAGTTGCTACAGCATCTAAGCCTGTAGAACGAGTAGTTAAGGCATTTGTGAAGAACTGCGCCCCTACTACGCCAATCGTATTCAAGGCATTTCCCCAAACGGTTGTGTCATTTGCCTCAAAAATACCCGTCAATACGATACGGTCATACACTACTATGTGGTAGGCATCTACTGTAAACGCCAAATTCGTATTAGGTTTTGCTGTAAAACCAGCACTAATACTTCTCGAACGCTCTTGTTTGAGGTTGGGAATGCCCAAAGCACGTGTAACAGGACTGTTATTTTTGGCTAAATATTGGTCTTGAACTTTTCCGCCTACGACATTTGTATAGACGGAGTTGAAATTGATTTGTGCCAAAGAAGGTGCGCGAAAGCCAGTATTTACAGATGCACGAAGGGCATATTTTTCAGTTAAGGCATAACGAAGCGCAAATTTGCCCGTCAAAGCATTGCCAAAGTCGCTATATCGCTCAAAACGAGCCGCAGCAGCTACGGTCAAGGCACGCGTAATGTCCAATTCCATGTCTAAATACGTTCCCAAATTGGTACGAAACTCATTCACTTGATTGTCTGGGCGAAAACCCGGAAATCCTTGCGCACCCCCTGGGCGATAAGTAGTGTCTAAGCCTGTGAAAACATGCGCACTATCTGTAAAAACAGAGTCAATAGCGAAAATTTTGGGTCCGTAATTTTGCCAAGAAGCCTCTTCTCCTGCCGTCAAAGTGTAGTGGTCTATCCGATATTCTGCCCCTAATGCAAGGCTAAAACCTGAAAGCACTTTGTCAAAATAGCGAGAAAACGACAAATTGGTAGAATTTTGGCTTTGCCCAAATCCACCCGCATCAAATTTTGTGGGAGAGGCAGATTCTAAAGAGGCATTCAAGGTTTTGTCCACATAGTAATTAAAGGTGTTTTTCCCGAATGTATTGCTAAAATCTACCTTCCATTTGCCTACATCTCCCCGAACTCCTGCCGCAAAAGACTGGTCAGAAAGGTTGGAAAGAATGTGCGGATTGAAGCCATCAGGATAAATCGATGTTACGTTGCGGCGGCTATCTGCGGTACGTGTCCATGCGTAGGCATCTCCCATACGAAAATTCAGCCCGCCAAAGCTGTAAAATTCCGCATGTTTGCCTATAGGAATCCCCGCATTGAAGAAGGTGGAAAAATTATCCATAGTTGCATCTCCGAATTTTTGACGATAATAAGAGCCGTCCTCATTTACGGCATCTCTCTGTGTGCGTCCACGATGCAAGAAATCTGCGGTAACATTAACATAGCCTTCCTCGCCAATTTTGAAGCCATAATTGCCATTCACATTCACATTTTCGCCATCACCTTTTTGGGTAACGCCAGTGTTGAGATTTCCACTAAACTCATCAGTTGTTTTTTTCAAAACAATGTTGATAACCCCCGCAATCGCATCAGAACCATATTGCGCAGCAGCCCCATCACGCAAAATCTCAATGCGCTCAATCGCAGCAACGGGAATAGAATTGAGGTCTGTGCCTGTGTTTCCACGCCCACGCGTGCCATAAATATTGACCAAAGAAGATTGATGACGGCGTTTGCCATTGATAAGCACAAGCGTTTGGTCGGGTCCTAAACCGCGCAAAGTCGCAGGGTCTATATGGTCACTCCCGTCCGAGCCTGATTGACGATTGGAGTTGAAAGAAGGCGCAACGAATTGCAATACCTGATTCAAATCCATCTGCCCCACACTGTTTGTAACCTGCGCTATCGGGATAATCTCCACCGCCACCGGCGTTTCGGTTGCAGTACGGTTAATGTTACGCGTCCCTACAATTTCTACCCCAGAAACCGAAAGGGCTTGGTCTGCCATCACTACGTCCAAAGGCGTTTTGCCATTTGGCATGACCTCTAAGGCGGCATAGCCCATGTTTTCAAACACAAGCACCGAATTGTTGTCTCGATAGGTGATTGTATAAGTTCCGTCATCGTTGGAATACAAACCATTGTTTGTTCCTTTTTCATAAATTGTTACCCCAACAAGACCTTCACCAGCCTTGTTCGTGATTTTACCTGTAAGCGTCATTTGCGCCCAAGTAGTGCCAATGCAAAGCATCAGCAGCGAAAAGAATAATTGTTTTTGCATAACTGAGAAAGTAATAAGCTCCTAAAATCTATTATTGCTGCAAATAAAAACAGAATTTCGTAGAAAATACGATTTTTGGCAAAATTCTTTTTTACGAGCTTTTTCAAATAGGTTACAAATTTGAAAATAACGATGATGTAGGAGGATATAAGTAGTAAATCATCAATAACGGACTATCCGTGTGCCGATGTTGTCAGTATCCCCACTGAAAACGGGACGCTAAATGGCGAAATCCATTCGTTTTGTAAGGTTTTTTTTTACCCCTTATCTGTGAAGATACAGACAAGGGCGTGCTGTGTCAGTTATTTATGAACCAGTACTTACCTAAATAATTGCAAAAAAACGAAAAATATATTTGGATATTTCATTTTATCTCATTAGCTTTGAGGCGTTGTAACAAAACTTGCTCTTACGTTTATTTTTTAATCACTATTTTTAAATTTTTAGCTA